>JBKPBU010000339.1:0-48544 GCA_046727015.1 Candidatus Methylomirabilota bacterium
GGGCGCCCTCAAGCACGGCATGCAGCTACCGACGGTGCGGCAGCTCGCGGGCTTCCTCCGGATCAATCCGAACACGGTGGCCCGCGCCCTCGCCGACCTCGAGCGAGACGGCTATGTGGAAGGGCAGCAGGGGCGCGGCACGTTCGTGGCCGACCGTCCCACGCGCGAGGGCCGAGCGGCGCGGAGCCTCGAGCGCTTGGTCGGCGAAAGCCTCGAGCGAGTGCGCCGGCTCGGCTTCACCCAGGACGAATTCCTGGCGGCGCTGGCCTCGAGCGCGCCGGTCGACCGCGTGGGCAAGGTCGCGCGCCGTCGGGCCGTGCTGGTCGAGTGCAACGACGCGGAGCTGGCGCGCTACCGGGACGAGCTCGAGGCGGAGCTCCCGCTCCACGTGGACCGCATGCTGGTCCACGAGTTCGAGGCGAAGGCCGCCCGCGATCCCGGCTTCTTGAAGGGTTACCGGGCCGTGATCACGACCTTCTTCCACATCCATGAGGTCAGGCGCGTGCTGCCGCCGGACGGTCCGCCCGCGGTCGCGCTGCTGGCCGAGGCCAGCATCAAGACGCTGCTGCGACTGACCGAGCTGCCCGAGGGATCGACCGTCGGCCTCGTCTGCACCACGGCCACGGGCGGTCAGAACCTGCTTCGCTCCGTCCAGTCGGCGGGGCTCATGCACGTCACCCCGGTGCTCGCCTCCACGGACGACGCCTGGTCGCTGGACCGCATGCTCGAGAAGACCCGCACCGTCGTCTGCTCCGAGCAGGCCGCCGCGCGCATTCGCCACAGCCTGCCGAAGGACGTGGAGCTGATCGTGGCCGACCGGACGCTCGACCGGGGCGGTATCGAGCTGCTGCGCGACCTCCTCAGCCAGCCCGACGGCGAGCCGGCGCACGGCGGCTGAGGCATGACGCAGAGCCCGCCCGTCTGCGTCTTCGACCTCGACCACACGCTCGTCAGCTCGCCGCTCGACATGAAGGCGGTGGGGCGCGAGATGGAAGCCTTCGTGCGCGAGCGGGGTCTGCCCCTGCCGCGACGTGAGCTCCGCTGGTCGGGGCCCGAGCTGTTCGATTTCGTGCGGGCCCAAGCCGCGCATCTCGAAACGGAGATTCTCGCCATTCCCCAGGCCCACGAGCGACGCGCCATGGAGCAGGCCGTGCTCGAACCCTTCGCGATCGAGGCGCTTACCGCGATGAGAGATCTGGGCTTCGCCACCGCCATCTGGACCAACAACGACCGGGTGGTCGCCGACTTTGTCCTGGCCCGCTTCGACCTGCTCCGCCACCTGGACCTGGTCGTGACCCGCGACGACGTCACCGCGCTCAAGCCCGATCCCGACGGCCTCCGCGTGGTCCGCGAGCGCTGGCCCGAGGCGCCCCACATCGTCATGGTCGGCGACGCCTGGGTCGATGGACTCGCCGCCCAGGCGGGCGGCGTGCCCTTCATCGCCTACCGCGCGGACGCGGCCGAGCTCGAGCGCCGCGGCGTCGGCGTCGCGGCCCGCATCAGCTCGCTCCTCGACCTCCCCGCCGCGCTCGCCTGACCGCTTCCCTCTCCCCTCAGGGGAGAGGGGAGGGTGAGGGGTGGTTCCTACAGGTATAATCCCGCCGTGGATCTTTTCGATCCTCCGCCGTCCGCCACCCCGGCCGCTCCCGCCCCGCTCGCGGATCGCATCCGTCCGCGCACCCTCGACGAGGTCGTGGGCCAGCAGCACCTGATCGGTCCGGGCAAGGTCCTCCGCCGCGCGCTCGAGGAGGGGCAGCTCCACTCCATGATTCTCTGGGGGCCTCCTGGCACCGGCAAGACGACGCTCGCCTTCCTCATGGCGCAGGTCGCGGGCGCGCGCTTCGTCCCCTTCTCGGCCGTGCTCGCGGGCGTCAAGGAAATCCGCCAGGTGGTGGCCGAGGCCCAGGCGGACCGCGCCCGGGGCGGCAAGCGCACCATCCTCTTCGTGGACGAGATCCACCGCTTCAACAAGGGCCAGCAGGACGCCTTCCTGCCCCACGTCGAAAAGGGCACGCTGACCCTCATCGGCGCCACCACGGAGAACCCGTCCTTCGAGGTCAACGCGGCGCTCCTGTCGCGCTGCCGCGTCTACACGCTCCAGCCGCTCTCCGAGGACGACCTCGTGGCCATCCTCGAGCGCGCGCTCCGCGATCCCGATCGCGGCCTCGGTGCCACCGGCGCCACCGCGGACACCGACTCGCTGCGGCTCATCGCGCGGCTGTCGGGAGGCGACGCGCGCGGCGCGCTCAACATCCTCGAGCTGGCCGTGACGCTGCACGGAGGGGCGGTGACGGAGGCCGCGATCCGCGACGCCGTTCAGAAGAAGACCCTCCTCTACGACAAGTCGGGCGAGGAGCACTACAACCTGATCTCGGCCCTCCACAAGTCGCTGCGCGACTCCGACCCGGACGGAGCGCTCTACTGGCTCGGCCGCATGCTGGAAGCCGGCGAGGACGCGCTCTACATCGCGCGGCGGCTCGTGCGCTTCGCCTCGGAGGACGTGGGCAACGCGGACCCGCAGGCGCTGCGGGTGGCCCTCGACGCCAAGGAGTCCTATCACTTCCTGGGCTCGCCCGAGGGAGAGCTCGCGCTGGCCCAGGCGACCTGTTACCTGGCGCTCGCGCCGAAGTCCAACGCGGTCTACGCCGCGTGGAATCAGGTCAAGCAGGACATCCAGGACAAGCCCGCCGAGCCCGTGCCGCTCCACCTCCGCAATGCCCCGACCGGGCTCATGGCCAACCAGGGCTACGGCAAGGGCTATCAGTACGCGCATGACGCGGCAGAGGCGCGCGTGGACCAGGAGCACCTGCCCGACGCCCTGCGCGGCCGCGTCTACTACAGGCCCGTAGACCGCGGGCTCGAAAAGGAATTGGCGGCGCGCCTCGACGGATGGAGGAAGTGGCGGGAGCAACAGGGCAAGCGGTGAGCGACCGCGCCTGGCTCGCGGCCATCTGCGCCTCCGAGCTCGGCACGCTCCTGGTCTTCTCGAACTTCTCCGCACTCCTGCCCCTCCTCCAGCGGGAGTGGGGACTCAGCAACAGCGAGGCGGGGCTGATCGTCTCGTTCTACCAGTTCGGCTATATCGGCGCGGTCATGATCCTCGCGACACTCACGGACTACATGCCGCCACGCCGCATCTACCTCGCGAGCGCGTTCTGGACGGCAGCCGCGAGCGTGGGCTTCGCCGGCTGGGCCGACGGTTTTCTCTCCGCGGTGCTCCTGCGCGGCGCCGTGGGCCTCGGCCTGGCCGGCACCTACATGCCGGGCATGCGCATGGTGGCGGAGCGGTTCGCCCATGGAGGCCGCGGCTTCGCGATGGGCTGCTATATCGGCACGTTCACGCTCGGCACCGCGGTGTCTCTCTTCGTCACCGGCTGGGCCAATGGCCTCTGGGGCTGGCGCTGGGCCTTCGCGCTGACGGCGGCTGGGCCATTCCTCGCTGGCGCGATCGGCTTCTTCGTCCTGCCCCGGGGAATGGCGGCCGTGCCCGGGGCGGCCGCGCCCGGCCCGAAGCAGGAGCGCCTCGGCCCGGTGCTGAAGAACCGCGCCGCCGTGCGCCTCATCACGGCCTACGGCGCGCACACGTTCGAGCTCATGGGCATGCGCGGCTGGATCGTGCCCTTTTTCACCGCGAGCCTCGTCGCCTCCGGCGCGGTGCTCGCCGAGGCGAATCAACGCGCGGCGCTGGCCGCCTCGGCGGTGCTGGCCATCGGCGCCCTGCCCCACCCCTTCACCGGGCTCCTGTCCGACCGCTTCGGACGGGCGAAGCCGATCAGCGTGCTCATGCTGCTCTCGGCCTGCTGCTCTCTCGCCATCGGCTGGGGGCTTGGCTGGCCTTTCCCCGCACTCGTGGCCCTCGGCCTTCTCTACGGCGTCCTCATCACCTCCGAGTCGGCCATCGTCTCGACGGGCATCGCCGACGCGGCCGAGCCCGCCTATCTCGGCAGGACCATGGCGCTCCAGTCCACGGTGGGGTTCACGGCCGGCGCGCTCTCACCGTGGGCCGTCGGCTTGGTCCTCGACTGGGCGCCTCGATGGGGCGCCTCGGGCGGCGGCAAATGGATCTGGGGCTTCGGGCTCCTCGGCGTCGTCGCGCTCCTCGGCCCGCTCACGGTCGGCTTCAAGGAGTTCACGCGCAGGCCTCGGCAGGTTTAGAGTAGGGCAATGGCGAAGAAGCTGCGGGTGGGCGTGGTCTTCGGCGGCGAATCGGGCGAGCACGAGGTCTCGCTCGCCGGCGCGGCCTCTGTGATGGCCGCGATCGACCGCGAGCGCTTCGAGCCGGTGCAGATCGGCATCACCCGCGAAGGGCGATGGCTCGTGGGGGGCGATCCGCTCCGGGCGCTCGCCCAGGAGGCCGCGGGCAAAGCGCTCGGCGAGGGGGGAACTGAAGCGTCGGTCAAGCAGTCGCTGGCGGTGCGCGCGGGGAACGTCGGCACGACCACGGCGCTCCAGCGCATGGAGTCGACCGAGAGCCTGCCGCCGGGACTGCGCGAGCGGCTCGACGTGGTCTGGATCATGCTCCACGGCCCGCGCGGCGAGGACGGCACCATCCAGGGTCTGCTCGAGCTGGCGGGGCTGCCCTACGTGGGCGCGGGCGTGCTCGCCTCGGCCGTCGGCATGGACAAGGTCGCCATGAAGGACATGTTCCGCGCCCACGGCCTGCCCGTCGTGGACTATCTCGCCGTGAGGCGCCACGAGTGGCGGCGCGATCCCGCCGCGGTCGAGCGCGCGGTCGGGGAGGCCATCGGCTTCCCATGTTTCGCCAAGCCCGCCAATCTCGGCTCGAGCGTCGGCATCAGCAAGGTCAAGGCGCCCGAAGATCTGCCCGCCGCGCTGGCGCTGGCCGCCGGATACGACCGCCGCATCCTCGTCGAGCGCGCGGTGCAGGGGCGTGAGGTCGAGGTCGCCGTGCTCGGCAACGACCAGCCGCAGGCTTCCCTGCCGGGCGAGGTCTGCTACGCGGGCGAATGGTACGACTACGAGACCAAGTACGGCGCCGGGCACACGACCTTCAAGGTGCCGGCGCCGCTCGGACCCGAGCTGACCCGGCGGGTACGCGAGCTCGCGCTCGAGGCCTTCCGCGCCATCGACTGCGCCGGGCTCGCGCGCGTGGACTTCTTCATCGAGGGCGACGCGAACGTGCTCGTCAACGAGATCAACACCCTGCCCGGCTTCACGGCCACCAGTGCCTACCCCAAGCTCTGGGAGGCGTCGGGCATCTCCTACACCGAGCTGATCTCGCGCCTGATCGACCTCGCCCTCGAGCGGCGGTAGGCGCATGCCGCGCGGCTTCGGTCTGATCTCGCTCCTGATCTCTCTCGTGATCGTCGCCACGCTCACCGGGATCATGCTCCAGGGGTACTTCCGGGCGAGCATGGAGCCGCTGACGCGCGACGGGCCGCCGGAGAGCGTCCGTCCCGACCAGGCCGCCCGGCTCGCCGAGGCCCACGCGCTCCTCGCGCGCTCCATGTCGGCGCTGACCCTCTGCGCCCAGCGCAAGAGCATGGCCGGCGGCGGTGGCTCGTGCTCGTTCGCCGACGTCTCGGGGAACGCCGGGGTTGGACCGACCGGGATCACCGCCGACGGCCGCTGGCAGGTCACCGTGGCCCAGATCAGCATGAGCGGCAGCCCACCCGGGCCCATCGGCCAGGTCTCCATCGCCGGCGTGGGCGGCAATGCCAAGGGCCTTTCCGCCTCGCTCTTCGCCACGCCGGAGGGCACCGTCACCCGATGTGAAGCCACGGGCGACGCGCCGCCGACGAGCCCGGTCTCGGGCCAGGGCTGCTGATCGGCGTGCGCGTCGTCATCGCCGGCGGCGGCACCGGCGGACACACGAGCGCGGGACTGGCGGTGGCGGAGGCGCTCGCCGCCGGCGGGGCGGAGGTCCACTGGATCGGCAGCCACGAGGGCATCGAAGCCCGGCGCGTGCCCGAGGCGGGCGTGCCCTTCTATCCCATCTCGACGGGCAAGCTCCGCCGCTACTGGGACCGCAAGAACGTCACCGATCTTCTTCTACGCGTGCCCGCCGGCTTCGTGCAGTCGAGAAGTCTATTGCGACGCCTGAGACCGGCCGTACTCTTCTCGGCGGGCGGCTTCGTCAGCGTGCCGCCCGCTCTCGCGGCCCGCTCGCTCGGCATTCCCGTCGTGGTTCACGAGCAAACGGCGGTGCCGGGCCTCGCCAACCGCATCACGGCGCGCTTCGCGGCGCGCATCGCCGTCTCGTTCCCCCCAGTGTCCTTCCCCAGGTCGGGCGGCGGCTTTCCGGCGGATCGGGTCGTCGTGACGGGCAATCCGGTGAGACGCGAAGTCCTGGGAGGCAGCCGCGAAGGCGCGCTCGCACAGTTCGGCTTCGACGCGGCCGTGCCGCTGGTCTATGTCACGGGCGGCGCCCAGGGCTCTCACCGGATCAACCGGGTGGTGGGCAAAGCGCTGCCGCGACTCCTCGCGATCTGTCAGATCCTCCACCAGTGCGGCGACAGCGCCGAGACGGGCGATCACGCCTGGCTCCAGGAGCTGTCCCGCGCCCTGCCGCCGGCCTCCAGGGCGCGCTATGCCGTGACGCCGTATGTGGGCGCCGAGCTCCGCGATGTCTACGCGGCGGCCGCGCTGCTCGTGGGGCGCAGCGGTGCGGGCACGGTCACCGAGTGCTGCGGGCTCGGCGTGCCGGCCGTCTTCGTCCCGCTGCCCGGGGCGAGAGGTGACGAGCAGACGGCCAATGCCAGACTCGTAGAGGCCGCGGGAGGGGCCGTGGTCCTTCCCCAGGGCGAACTCACGCCTGAGAGGCTCGTGGACACCCTCACGCGCCTCCTGGCGGATCGCGCGGGTCTCCTGACGATGGGGGCGCGGGCGCGGGCCCTCGCGGTGCCGGACGCCGCTCAACGCCTCGCGAGGATCATTCGCGAGGTCGCCGTCCCCTGAGGTCGAAACGCAGCGGACAGCCCTCGCAGCGGGGTCGCGCCCGGCAGTGAGCCTTGGCGACGGTCACCAGGAGCGCGTGGAGCTCGTTGAAGAGAGCCGGGTCGCGGGGCAGGTGCGTCTCGACATGGCGCCTGAGCGCTTCGTAGCCGATCGTGGCAGGCACGATGCGGTGGCGGGAGAGCACGCGGCGCGCGTAGGCGTCGGCGACGAAGACGGGCCGCCCCAGGGCGTAGAGCAGGATAGCGTCGGCCGTCTCAGGTCCTATGCCTTGCACCGCGAGAAGCTGAGATCTGAGAGTCTCGAGCGGCGCCCCGCGCAGCCGCTCGACGCGGCCGCCGGCCCGCTCCAGGAAGAAGTCCGCGAGCGCGCGAAGGCGGCGCGCCTTGAGGCGCCAGGTCCCCGCGGGGCGGATGAGCCGTCCCAGCCGCGGGAGCGGCAGCCGGCGGAGCCGCCCGGGCGCGAGCCGCCGCGCGGCGCGGAGATTGCCGATCGCCCGCGCGACGCCTGTCCAGGCGGTATGCTGGGTCAGCACGGCACCCACGGCGACTTCGAAGCGGCTTCGCGCAGGCCACCAGTCCTGAGGGCCGTAGCGGGCGTAGAGAGCCGTGTGGAGGCGCAGGAGACGGCTGCGCAGGCTCACGGGGAGGCTCGATGACGGGCGCGTGCTTGGGACTCTGGGCGGCGATCACCATCGCCGTGGCGGGACCGGCGACCTCGCCCGAGTACCTGCCTCTGCACGTCGCCCAGGCCGAGGGTTATTTCGCCAGCGAAAAGGTCGACGTCACGCTCAAGGTAGAACAGTCGGAGAGCGATGCCGCGCTGTCTCTGGCGCGCGGCCGCGCCGACGTCGCCGCCACCTCGCTGGACGCCGCGTACCGTCTCGGTCACGTCAACGGATCGCCGCCGCCGCTGCTCTTCGGGCTCACGGCCGCCGCGCCCGTGGCCGTTCTGCTGTCTCCGAATCACAAGGACACGATCCGTTCCCCCGCCGAGCTGCGCGGCCAGCTTGTGGGCCTGCCCGGCGTCGGCACGCCCGAGCAGGCGATGATCGCCACGATCTTGACGCGGGCGGGTGTGAAAATCCACCAGGTGCCGCTCCGGACCTTTTCCAACCGCGGGCTCGCCGCCGCGCTCGCGCAGGGCGAGGTGGCGGCCGGCGTCATGGCGGATCCCTGGGTCACACGGCTGGTGGAGGACCGCACGGCGTTCGTCCTCGCCGATCTGCGCAGCCGCTCCGATGCCGCCCGCTGGCTCGGAGCCGAGACGGTCCACGCGGCCGTGTTCGTCCGGGCCGGCGGAAAGCGCGACGACCAGGAGCTCGCAGCGCTGTCCCGTGCCCTGCTCCGCGCCGTCGCCAAGGTGGTCGAGACCCCGGCCGGGGCGCTCGCGTCCGTCCTGCCGGCATCTGTCACGGGCGGGGCTGAAGACTTTGCGGTGCGTGTGACCGGCGCCAGGCAGAGCTACCTGCCGCGCGGCCGGGTCACGGAAGACATGCTCAAGGCCAGCCTTGCCCAAGCCCGCGAGCGCTCCCCTCTGCCCGCGGCCGTCAAGCTGCCCTGGTGGCGCTGGTCTCCCCTGCTCCTCACCGGGCTGCTGGAGCGGGCGGCCGGCGCGGGAGAATCGCCGCCCCGTTAGACGACCCCCCACCGCTCCAGCAGTCTTCGGGTCGCCTCAACGGGCAAACCGACCACGTTGGTGAAGCAGCCGTCCACCCGGGCAACCAGGTGACCGCCCTGCCCCTGGACAGCATAGGCGCCCGCCTTGTCGAGCGGCTCGCCGGTTGCCACGTAGGCCGCGATCTCGTCGTCGCCGGCGGCGATCATGGTCACCCGCGTCGTCACGGCGATGGTCTCCTCCCGGCCCGACGGCGCCTCGACCAGGGCCACGCCGGTGACGACCTCGTGGGTGCGGCCACCGAGCGCCCGAAGCATGAGGGCGGCGTCGGCCGCGTCGCGGGGCTTGCCCAGATAGCGACCGTCCAGAACCACCTCGGTGTCGGCACCCAGGACAACCGCCGGACCCCCGCTCCACTCGCGCGCGACGGCGCGCGCCTTGTCCCGCGCGACGGCGGCCACTGCCGAGGCGGGCGGCCCGGGCGGATGGACTTCCGCGATGCGGCTCGGCCGCACGGTGAACGGGATTCCGAGCCCCGCCAGGAGATCCTGGCGGCGGGGAGAGGCGGAAGCGAGGACGAGCGTTGGCCTGCGGCTCAGCTTGCTGCTCAGCTGACGATAAGCGGGTTCTTGTCCGTAATGACCCGGTCGTTCGTGGCCAGAGCATTGGTCAGGAACTTGGGCAGGTTGAACGAATGCAGGTGCGCGGCGCCGTTCCAGTAACCGAGGACGTCCGGGTTCATGCGCGAGGCTATCAAAGCGTCGATGTCGGCGGCCGTCTGTGTGCGCGGGTCCGTGCCCTTGGAGGCCAGGATGAAGCCCCACGGAGTGCCAAAGCAGGAGATGAAGCCCTGGTACGGCGCGACGACCGGGAAGACTTCGTGGAGAGTCCGGTAGACGGCGCCGTAGAAGAACAACTCGTTGATCTTGGTCATGCCCGCCTGCATGGTCATGACCCCGTCGTCCGTCAGCCGGTCACGGATCAGGGTGTAGAACTCCGTCGTGAAGAGCAGACAGGCCGGGCCCTCCTCGAGCGGCTCCGGCAGGTCCACCACGATCAGGTCGAAGCGCTCCTTGGTCTTCTCGAGGTAGGCGCGGGCGTCCTCGTGGAGCAGACGCGTGCGCGTGTCCTCGAAGGCGCCCTGGTGCATCTCGGGCAGGTGCTTCTTGCACTCATCGACCACCTCGCCGTCGATGTCCACCATCAGGCAGTCGGTGATGGTCGAATGCCGCAGGATCTCCCGGACCGTGGCGCCCTCGCCGCCGCCGATGACCATGGCGCGCACCGGCTTCGGGTGGGCGAGGAGGCCCGGCTGGACCAGGATCTCGTGGTAGATGAACTCGTCGTGCTGGCTGGACTGGATCCGGCCGTCGAGGACCAGGACCTTGCCGTAGGAATGCGTCTCGAAGATCTCCATGAACTGGAACTTGGTCTGGCGGGTGGCGATGGTGCGGGCGATGGCGTGCATGTGGCCTTCGACGGGCGTCGTGCTCTCAAAGAACCACTTGTACTGCGGGGGACCACTCATCCGGCGACAATAACCTTGGCACCGCCTGGCACCCGGGCGCCGGCCGGCTTGTGGGGCATGGGAGAGGACTGGAGGAAGATGCCGCGCTGGAGCTCGACGACGGAAGCACGCGCCGCGCCGAGCTGTTCCACGAGATAGTCAGCCGCCGTCTGGGGCTGGAGCACGTCACCGCAGGAGAAGATGTCAACCGCGGCGTAGCGGTACTCCGGCCAGGTGTGGATGGCGAGATGCGATTCGGCGATGACGACGACGCCGCTGATGCCGAACGGGTTGAACTCGTGAAATACCACGTCGATGATGGTGGCCTGAGCGCGCTTGGCCGCCTCCACCATCGACACCTTGACGGTCTCGAGGCTGTTGAGAGCCTCGGCGTCGCAGTCGAACAACTCGAGCAGCAGGTGTCGCCCCAGTGCTTGCACTCTTTCCCTCCTCTCCGTTAGTCGTTCGCTCGCAAAAAACTCGCGAGTGCGATTTTGCTGAATGTAGGGCCATGTTTTTGGCATTGCAAGGAAAAAATGCCCTGTCTGGAAACGCTCGGCGAGGCCACGGAGCCCGCCGCGGGCAGCTGCGGCGGTCACGGAGCGCCTGAACGAGTCGTCGCGGAGCGGTCGTGAGGCCCCCGCCCGAGCGATCGGAAGCTGGTCGGAGACCACTTTTCTCTTGCGTTCCACTCGCGAGCCGCTAACATGAGCGAATAAAATTTTTACCGGCACTTCACCTCAAGCGAAGGAGGCGAGGAGGAGCGAATGGGCTGGAAACCGGTGACCAAGGCAGCCACGACGTCCGGAAGCGCTGAGGGCACGACCCCGCTCAACGCCTTCGACAACGCCCTCCTGGCGGCGGGCATCGGCAATATCAATCTCGTCAAGGTTTCCTCCATCCTGCCGCCCGAGACTGCCGTCGTCGATCTGCCCCGGCTCCGCCCGGGCGCGATCGTGCCCACGGCGTACGCCGCCATGACCAGTGAAGTGCCCGGAGAGGTCGTGGCCGCGGCCGTCGGCTGGGCCCGCCCCACCGATCCGAAGGCCAATGGCGTGATCATGGAGTTTCACGACAAGGCCACACGGGAAGAGGCCGAGCGCGCCATCGTCCACATGCTGGAAGAGGCCTTCAGGGCTCGCGGCTGGACGGTGCGTGACATGAAGGTCTGCGGCGTCGAGCATCGCGTCGAGCGCACCGGCTGCGCCCTCGCGGCCGTGACGCTGCTCTCCGACGACGACCTCGTCTAGCAGGCTGCCGATAAGGGGCCATCTGCGACCCCTACGTAGTTACCTATTGGGGCGAGCTTGCGGCACCCCTCAACGTACAGCGAGTACGCCTCGGGGTGCCGCCGCGCTCGCCGCCTCGCATCTGACCCCTTCTCGACAGCCTGCATCAGCATCCTGTCTAGTTAACCAGCCGTGAAGCTCGCAGACCCACGCTTCATCGCGTGCCGGGCTCCGTACCCGGAGGCCCGCATCGTCTTCTTCGGCATTCCCTTCGAAGGCTCGGTCAACCTCCGCACGGGAGCCGACCAGGGCCCGCGCGACCTCAGGACCGCCTCGGACTCCATCGAGACCTATTCGCCCTTCCTCGAGCGGGATCTGGAAGACCTCGGCATGGCCGACCTGGGCGACTGCGAGCTCGGTGGCGGCAGCCCCCGTGAGCAGCTGGCCCGGGCCCGTGAAGAAATCCGCGGCTTCTGGCATCCCGGCCTCCTGACCGTCATGCTGGGAGGCGATCACACCGCGACGCTGCCCGTGATCGAGGTGCTGGCCCCCGCCGTCCCCGAGCTGCGCATCCTCCAGCTGGACGCCCATCCCGATTTGAGAGAGGAATTCCTGGGTGAGCGCTACAACTACGCCTCGGCGATGGCCAGGGTGATGGATGTGGTCGCGCCCGAGCGGGTCTATCAGGTCGGGATGCGGACGGGCGCGCGGGAAGAATACAGGCGGAAGGTGCCGCACCTCTATCCGGCCCACGCAATACACCCGGTCGAGGCGGTTCGGAGCCTCCTGCCCGAGCTCAGCCGGCACCCGCTCTACGTGACCATGGACGTGGACGTGCTCGACCCGTCGGAAGCGCCCGGAACGGGGGCGCCCGAGCCCTGCGGGCTCCGGGCTTCGGAGCTGATCGAGATCATCAGGCTGCTCGAGCCCTGCACCATCGTGGGTACCGATCTCATGGAAGTCGCCCACGCCTTCGATCCATCGGGACGCACCGGCATCACGGCTTCCTGGATCCTCCGCGAGGCCATTCTGACGTGGTGGGGAAAGTGAGCGAACGCGGGCAGTACTCGGCGCCACGCTACTACGAGATCGCTTTCGACATGAACCGGAAGCAAGAGGTGGACTTCCTCGCCCACTGCTTCCGCCGTTACGCCAAGCGCCCCGTCAAGGCCGTGCTCGACATCGCCTGCGGCACGGGCCCGCACCTGATCAGGCTCGGCCGCCGGGGCTACCGGATGTCCGGCCTCGATCTCTCCCCCGAGAACATCGACTTCCTCCGGCACAGGGCGGCGGAGGAGAGCCTCGGCGTGAGTCTGCACGTGGCGGACATGACCCGCTTCAAGCTGCCCAAGCCGGTGGACGCCGCCATCTGCATGCAGGACTCGCAGGGACACCTGCTCACGAATGAGGCCATCCTCGCCCACTTCCGTTGCGTGGCCAAGGCCGTCCGCAAGGGCGGGGTCTACGTCTTCGACCGCTACATGTGCTCATCGTGGACGGACCCGGCCCGGCGCTGGTCGTGGACCAGGCAACGCGGGCGGGCAACGGTGCGCGCGACGTTCGAGGCCCTCAAGGACCTCAATCCGGTGACGCAGACGTTCTACGAGGACATGGAGCTCGAGGCCCACGAAAACGGGCGCCGCCACGTCTACCACCAGCGCCACGCTTCGCGCATGGTCTTTCCACAAGAGCTCCGGGCCCTCGTCGCATTGGCGGGCGGCTTCGACCTGGTCGAGTGGTTCTACGGCTTCAAGCCCCGTTTGAAGCTCGACCGCGCTCACCACCCCCTGCTCATGGTCGTCGTCCTCCGGAAAAGATAAAGGGGCGCGCCGCTCCCGTGGCCAGGCTCGTTCTCAAGCGCGGCGCCGAGCAGCGAGTCAACGCCGGGCACCCGTGGATTTACCGGAGCCAGATCGCCGACCTCAAGGGCTTCTCCCAGGCCGGCGAGGCCGTCGAGGTGCTTGATTCGGGCGGCCGATATCTCGGCCAGGGCTTCTACAACCCCCGCCCGTCGCTCTGCTGCCGCCTGCTCACCCGGCGTGACGAGGCCATCGACGCCGGATTCTTCATGCGCGGGCTCGAGGCCGCCTGGGAGTACCGCCGGACGGCGGGCCTGATCTCCGATGCCTATCGCCTCTGCTGGAGCGAGGCAGACGGGCTGCCCGGCCTCGTCGTGGACCGCTATGGCCCAGTGAGCGTGGTCCAGTGCCTGACGCTCGGGATGTTCAGGGCAGCGGAGTGGATCTCCGCGGCCCTCGCGCGACTCTTCCCGAACGGCAGCATCCACCGGCTCGATGAGACGACCGCGGCGCGCCTCGAAGGATTCGAGGCGCGCCAGGACCCCGCCGGAATCGAGCTGGTGATCACCGAGGGCAACTGCCGCTTCGGCGTCACCCCAGGCGCGGGCCACAAGACCGGCTTCTACCTCGACCAGGCCGAGAACCGCATCCTCGTGGCTCGGCATGCTGCCGGCCGGCGAATGCTCGACGCTTTCTGCTTCTCGGGCGCCTTCGCCTGCCACGCGCTCCGATCCGGCGCGACCCAGGCGCTCCTGCTCGACTCGTCCGCCGACACGCTCGCGCTCGCGCGACGGAACCTCGAGCTGAACGGCGCCGCGGACCGGGCCCTGCTCAGGGAGGGCAATGCATTCGATCTCCTCAGGGGTCTCGAGGCGACGGGCGAGCGCTTCGGCATAGTCGTCCTCGATCCTCCCCCCTTCACCCGGCGGAAGGACTCGATCGACGCGGCGGCGCGCGGCTACAAGGAGATCAACATGCGCGGGCTCAGGCTCCTCGAGCCCGGCGGCGTGGTCGCAACCTTCTCCTGCTCCCACCACATCACCCCCAGCCTCTTCGAAGAAATCTGCCGCGAAGCCGCCGGCGACGCAGGCGTCGCCGTCCGCGTCCTCCAAACCCTGAGCCAAAGCCGCGACCACCCCGTCCTACTGACGGTCCCAGAATCCCGCTATCTAACCGGTCTCCTCCTCGAAGCCGTTTAGTCCTCGGAGCGGCAGGTCGCAGGGCGTCGAGAAGGGTCCAGATGCGAGGCGGCGCCCGAAGGCAGCATGCGAGGCGTACTCCTGTACGTTGAGCGTGCTGCCGAGGGCGCCCCAATGTAACTATGTCTGGGTCGCAGATGGGCCCTTATCGACGCCCTGCTACTCGAAGCCGTCTAGCAAGCAGCGGAAAGTCGCAGGGCGTCGAGAAGGGTCCAGATGCGAGGCGGCGCCCGAGTGCCGCAGGTGAGGCGTACTCCTGTACGTTGAACCTGCGGCCGAGGGCGCCAACGAAGCAGATGGGCCCTTATCGACGCCCTGCTAGCTCTCGCGGTACAGCAACAACATCACGCCCACAAGCGCGAGGCCGACCGACCATACCTTCCCCGGCAGCGCCCTCTCACTGGGCGGCAGCCTGAGCTCGAGCCAGCGTCCCCAGCCCACGAGCATGGCGAGGACGCCCAGCGGCGCGTGCGTCACTTCGATGAGGTACTCGCTCTTGATGTTGAGCGAGGCGTGGGAGTGGGTCAGGAGCAGGGCGCCGCCGACCGAGCAGAGGATGGGAAAGACCAGCGCCGCCCGCGGCGAGCGGATCCGGCCGGTACGCACCATCCACTCGAACGTGCCGAACCCCAGCACGAGAAGCACGAATATGCGGTGCTGCACCACCTCCGAGTAGCCCATGCCCTCCCAGAAGCCCTGCGGACCCAATGGCCAGGAGCCGGGATCATTGCGCACGAGCAGGAAGGCCGCCAGCGCGAAGAAGACGAGGGGCCAATGCCGCGCCCACGGCACCCAGCCCGTGCGGTACAGGACGGCGAGGGTGCCCATGATCAGGACGATCAGGCCGGCCATGTGGTGGTTGAACTCGCTCCACTGCCTGTCCGCGTCGTTGCGCGGAGCCTCGCGATCCTCGAGGGG
This sequence comes from Candidatus Methylomirabilota bacterium, assembly GCA_046727015.1. GTDB lineage: Bacteria > Methylomirabilota > Methylomirabilia > Rokubacteriales > CSP1-6 > AR37. Next base: position 15,185 of record JBKPBU010000339.1, read on the forward strand.
CATGTCGGCGAGCCGTGACGAGGTGAAGGACGGCGCGCGCGGCGTGAAGACGTGAGCGACTTCGGCGAGTGTGGCACGGTCGTTGACCACGTCCACGGCGGGCGGCAGCGAGGTGAGCGACGCCGCGGCGAAGAGCACGGTGATACCGAGGCCAAGCTCGACCTCCACGAAGCGGCGCAGGCGGAGCAGCGAGACCGGGTCGGCCGAGGGCAGCCGCCGCACGACGAAGAAGTTGAGCGCTCCCAACACCAGGATGAGCGCGAGCACCATCATCTTCGTCCCTACCATCATGCCGTACGCCGTGCCGGTGAAGCCCGGGACGCCGTCCACGTAGTAGTAGGTCAGCCCGAGGCCGGCCGCGACGAGGACGGCCACCGAGCAGAGCGCCATGGACGAGAAGCGCTTGAGCAGGAGCGCCGACCACGCGTCCCCGCCACGACCGTAGGCCGCGACCGTCAGATGCATGAGGCCGCCCACCCAGACGGAGGCGGCATACTGGTGCACGGCGTCCACGAAAAACAGGACGCCTCCGTGCTGGAGGCGCGCGGCCGCGTGGCTGATCGCCGCCGCGGTGGCGGCGAGCGCCACCGTCAACGCCACCATGACGGCCCACCAGCCAGGCGCGTCGGGACGCCGCCGCAGCCGGAGCGCGCCCACCACGAGCGCGCCACAGATCAGCACTCGGAGCGCGCTCGCCTGGAAGTAGGCCGTGCCGAGCACGAGGCGGATGGGCCAGTCTTGTCCGCCCGAGAGCACCATCTGCTGGACCGTGAGCGACAGGAGCTGGCCGGCGGTCACGGCGGCGGCGCCGGCAGCGACGAGGATCAGGAGCCGGCCCATCATGGACGAGAGTCCGGGGGGGGAGAGCTCGGGGCGCGGACGCAGGGCGGGCTTGAGCACGACGAGCGCGAAGAGCACGCCTCCGATGGCGGCGGCCTGGCCGCAGAGGGCCAGGCCCCGGAGCAGGACGTCGGCGAATCCGGCCACGGCCTAGCTTTTCCCCCGCGGCCGGTCGGCCCAGAGCCGCACGAGCACGAAGATCGGTGTGCCGATCGCCACGAAGAAGATGAACCAGGCCGCCTTGCCGAAAAGCGACAACACCACGATCAGGTAGATGAAGTCCCGGTTGGCGAGCGCGTCGGCCATCCTGGCCCCGGCTGAGCGCGCCGGCGGGGCCGACCGCGAGACCAGGTGGGGCGCCACGACGGAGGCGGCGAAGAGCGTGCCGGCGATGGCGACCGCTCCCAGGGCCAGCGGCCACGCCGAATGCGCGGAGAGGCTCCACCCGACGGCCATGCAGCCGAAGACCGCCACGTGCACGGTATTGTCGCCCCAGAAGTCCAGCGCCGCTCCGCCGGGAGATTCGAGGAATTTCAGCCGGGCAATCTCGCCGTCGCAGCCATCCAGGATCGAGTGCAGGAGGAACAGGAGCGCGCCGGCCAGCTGAAACGCCGGCGCCGAAGACAGGAAGAAGGGCGCCCCGGCCAGGCCGATCGCCACGCAGACGAGGGTGACCGAGTTCGGTGTCACGGAGGTTCGAACGAGGTACCGCGTGAGCGCGAGCGAGATCTTCCGCTCGACGTGGCGCGACATGACGCCTTCGGTGTCCTTGATGAGTCCGCGCAGCAGCCACGACTCGGCGGCGCCCAGGTCGCCCGCGGCTCTCAAGGGAAAGCGACCCTTCGCGTCCGCGGCGCCCTCCACTACCGTGAACCGCTCGCGCAAGGTCGCCACGCACTCCGCCACGCCGCGCCCCCGGCCCGCAGCGTCGAGCACCGGCTTGGGATCGCTGGTCTCCACGACAGCCACCTGCGCGGGATCCACCCAGAGCGTCTCGGGCTGGAGCGTCATGGCGGCCAGCGCCCGCAGCCACTGCGGCTGTGGGATGACGTTGGCGGGCAGGAGAATCAGCCGGCGAGGGCCGGGCTCCCAGGAGGCGGTCGTCGAGAGACCCGCGCGTGTCCCGGCGAGCGCGATGCGCTTCCCGAGAGGCAACCCCCCTACCATGGTCTCGGGCGTGATGTCGGGCGCCGCGTTGGCACCCACGACCACCAGGAGGCTCTCCCTCACCGCCGCGACTCCCGAAGCCGTGACCTTGAAACCGGGGCCGCGCCGAGTGGCAGCTGGACACCGCCGCGCCGGCTCGACTCGCGAGCCAGGTGCTCGATCTCGCAGCACAGCGCCGCCTCGGCAAGGTTGGCCTCGGCCCGGGCATCACCCGCGACGGCGGCCAGGAAGCGCTCCGCCACCTTGTGGAACCACTCGGGATGATGCGAGCCGTCGGACAGCGCCGGTAGCCCCGGCCAGCGCCGCTCGCCATCCTTGCCCGTGAGCACGAGCGTATCCTCCTGCATCTCGATGCGCCCCTCCGTGCCGTGTATCTCCACGCGGTTACGCCGCTCCTCCGCCGCCCAGGTCAGGAGGATGTCGGCCGTCGCGTCGTCGAACACGAGCCGCACCGATGCCGTGTCCTCGACGGCGAAGTCCGTGTGCCGCCGCGTCTCGAGCCGCGCGCCGACGCTCCGTGGCCGCGCGCCGACCCAGGCCGGCACGACGTAGAAGACGTGCCAGCCGTGATCCGTGAGGACGCCGCCCCCTGCCACCGCGGGGTTGACCCGCCAGTTGCCCTCGCTGCCGTCGCCCGCCGTGGCCGGTCTCACCCGCAGCGTCTCCCAGACGATGCGCCGCACCTGGCCTATCTCGCCTTGGCGGATGAGCTCGTCCGTCAACGAGAGCATGGGCGCGTGGTGCCAGTTGTGCACGGTGTGGAGCACCCGGGCCGCTCTCGTGGCCGCCGAGGTGACGCGGGCCAAGTCTCCGTGCGAGCTGACGAGCGGCTTCTCGCACAGCACGTGAAGACCCCGACCGAGGGCGCTCCAGATGATCGGCGCGTGGCTCGAGGGAGGAGTGCAGATGTCCACGAAGTCCAGGGGCTCGCCGGCCAGCAGATCATCGGGTGAGTCGTACCAGCGCGCACCGGGCAGGCGCGCGTCGCATTCCGCGCGCTGGCCGGGGCGGGCGTCGGCGGCGGCCACGATGCGGACGTCAGGGCGGCCGAGCCACCCGGGCAGATGCCCGTGAATGGCGACATTGCCGAACCCGATCACGGCCCCGCGCAGCATGCTACTGGAGCCGGTGCTCTCGAACGATCGTCCCCAGGGCCTCGTCGAGGATGGCGAGCCCATTGAGCGCGGTCTCTTCACGGATGATCAGCGGCGGGTTGATGCGCACCGTCGGGGAATAGGTCATGGCGGCGAGTCCGCGCCTGAGGCACTCCTTGTAGAGTGCTTTCGTCACGTCTTTGTCGAGCGGCTCCTTGGTGCCACGGTCCTTGACGAGCTCCATGCCCAGCATCAGCCCGCGGCCGCGCACCTCGCCCACGCAGCGGTACTTCTCCTTCATCGCCTGGAGCCGCGTGAGCATGACGGCGCCCACCCGGTCGGCATTCTTGACCAGATCCTCCTTGAGGATGATCTCGAGCGCCGCCAAACCCGCCGCGGCCGAGAGCGGATTGCCGCCGTAGGAAGACGAGCTGGCGGAGGGATTGGACCAGGGCTTGTGACCGGTCAGCTCGTCCGTCGAGATCACGGCCGAGAGCGGAAAGCCCCCGCCCATGCCCTTGCCGACGGTCATGACGTCGGGCACGACCCCGTCATGGTCCGAGCCCCACATGGAGCCCGTGCGCCCGAAGCCGGTGATCATCTCGTCGCAGATGAGGAGGGCACCCGCCTCCTTGGCGATCTGCTGGACGGCGCGGAGGAAGCCCTCGGGCGGGATGACGTTGCCGGCCGTGCCCTGCATGGGCTCGACGATGATGGCGGCAATCTCGCCACCGGTCTGGTAGCGGATCACGTCGCGCACGAAGTCGGCGCAGGCGATGCCGCAGTCGGGATAGGTGAGCTTGAGCGGGCAGCGGTAGCAGTCGGCGTAGGGCGTGGAGTACTGCCCCGGCGTGAAGGGACCCAAGTGGTGCTTGAAGTCGCTGCCGAGGAGGCCCAGCACGCCGCCCGTCTTGCCGTGGAAGCCACCCCAAAAGCCGATGACCTCGTCCTTGCCCGTCGCGGCCTTCGCGAGTCTCAACGCAGCCTCGACGGCCTCGGCGCCGCCCGAGAACATCTGGATGCGCGTCAGCCCCTCGGGCGTCACGGAGGCCACCAGCTCCAGGAAGCGCGCGCGAGTCTCGGTGGTGAAGCTGCCGAATTGGAGCGTCTCCACCTGCCGCTTCAGGGCCTCGACGTAGTGCGGGTGGCAGTGGCCGACGGAGCCGATGGCGATGCCGGCGATGAAGTCGATATACTCCTGGCCGTCCTCGTCCACGAGCGTGCACCCCTGCCCGCGCGCCATGGCCAGCCCCGCGTAGAGGGCGAAGCCCTGCATGCCGGCCGCGGCATGGCGCCGCTCGCGCTCGACGATCTCCCTGGACCGTGGGCCCGGCTCGCGCATCTCGCTCATTTCGGCCCCTCCCGGAAGCGCACCGAGAGGTACGCGGCGATGACCGAGGCCGCCTCCTCGCGGAAGAGCGCGAAGCTCGGCCACGCGTTGAGGTCGATGAGGACGAGCTCGCCCGAGGCGGTCACGATGCAGTCGCCGCCGTAGATCTCGAGGCCGAGCGCAGCGGCCGCCTGACGCACGAGGTGCCTGAGCGCGCGCTCATCGAAGGCGTGCCCGTTGAGCTGCTGGTCCTTGTGGTAAAACCACCGGAACCAGGGCGGCCCGCCGTGGGCGCGGTCGCCCGGCCCAATGCCGTAGAACTTGATCAGATCGCCGGCCACGTGCGGCTGGATGACGGCGCGGGGAATGGCGCGCGCCGCCAGCCCTTCGAGCGCGCGCGCGACGGCCGCGGCGTCCGCCGCGTAGACCACGTCGCCCTCCTGCGTGTTGTGGACGTCCGCGCGCTTCACCCAAACCGGCCGCGGCGCCGCGACGCGCTCGTCCGCGGTGGCCACCAGCCGGCTCGCGATGAACGGCACGCGCGCTTCCGCGAACTGCGCGATCATGCGGTCGCGATACGTGTTGAGCACGGCGCCCGGGGTGTTGACCTCGCGGGCCCCCGCGGCCTCCAGCGCCCCGAGCGCCCGGAGCGCGCCGGGCTGCTCGCACATGAGGAAAATGGCTCGCGGCCTGGCTTCGGTCTCCACTCCGAGCTCGTCCGGCGTCTTGAGGTCGACCTGGAAGCCCTTGGCCAGGAGGCCCTTCGCGGTCAGACGCAGGATCTCGGCGTCGTCGCTCTCGCGCCCTGGCGAGTGCGCCTCCTCCCGGAAGATGCCCCAGCAGTACGGATCCGTCACGCCAACCCTCCTGGCCAAGCGGCTGATAAAGGCCCATCTGCGTCATCTACCGAGGGGCGTGTTGGGGCACCCTCGGCCGCACGCTCAACGTACAGAGAGTACGCCTCGCGCGCGGATACTGGTAGTCAGCTACGAGGCGCGCGCGGCCAACGCTTCGGCCAGCGCCACGTCCTCGGCTCGGTCCACGTCCACGACGGTCTCGATCACGTCCCCGTAGATCGGCTCGCCGGAGTCCACCAGCCAGGCCAGGTGCTCTCGCAGCCTGCCGAGGCCGGCCGCCGGCTCGATGCGCCGCACCCGCTCCGACAGCAGATACATTCCCGCCGTCACGAGCGCCGGCGACTCGACACCGAGGGCGGTGATACGGCCCTCGCCGTCCAGCATCGCCCCCAGCGGCTTCTCGTCGGCGACGAGCGGCGTCACCGCCAGCACCGTCGCCTCGCGCGGCCGGCGGAGCGCGGCTTCCACAAAGCGCGCGAAGTCGGCGGCGCGGCACCAGGCATCCACCGTGGAGACCAGCATGCGCCCCGCCCCGGGACCGCCGGCGACCTCGCGGAAGCTTTCGAGCGACGAGGCGGTCGTCTTCACGGTGAGCCGGAGGTCGAGCTCAGGGAAACGCCGGCGGACCCAGGCCGCGCAGTCGCGCTCCCGCTCGTTGACGATGATGGACAGCCGCGTGATGCCCGCGGCGACGAAGTTCAGGATCGCCGACTCGATCAGCGGCACACCAGCCACCAGCACCATGGGCTTGGGCACCACCCAGCCAGCTCGCCTCAGGCGGCTGCCTTCGCCCGCGGCGATGATGCCACCCAGCAGGCCCGGCTCGAACGTCACGGCAGCAATTCCTCCAGGTCGCGCAGCGACGGGATCACCCGGTCGCCCGGGCAGCATGGCCGCCCCTGGCGCGCCGGTTCCGGTGTGAGCCAGATGTGCGCCATGCCGGCCGCCCGCGCTCCCGCCATATCCCGGGCCAGCGAGTCACCGACCATGACTGCTCGGCCTGGCTCAATCCCCAACGCATCCACGGCTGTCACGAAAATGCGCGGGTCCGGCTTGCTGATCCCGACCCGCGACGAGTCTACGATGACGCCAAAGTACCGCCGAACCTGCGCATTATCGCACACCGTCGTGAGATTGCCATAGAAGTTGGACACGATACCGAGGCGGTAGCGGCGGGCGAGCCGCTCCAGGATGGGCGCGTTCGTCGCGAAGCAGGCGCGGGCGTCGGCGAGGAAGCGCGTCGCGACCCGCGAGGCGACCGCCGCGTCGTCCGGTCGAAGCGCGCGCGCCACACCGTCGGCCACGCGCCGAACGGTGTCGTGGAGCGAGAGGCTCTCGGGGACGGCGCCGACGAGAGCGTCGTCGGCCGCATAGAAGGCCGGATCGAAGCGCGCGGGCTCGACGGCAACGCCCTCGTGCTCGAAGAGACGGTGGAAGCGCTCCTTCCAGCTGAGACCCTCGGCGTCGAGCGTGCCTCCGAAATCGAACAGGACGGCGGAATCCACGAGGGCGTCCGCGGGCTACGAGAGCCCGACCGAGCTGCGCGCCCGGGCCATGTGCTCGTCGAGGCGCCCGGCGGTCTCGGCGCTGATGTCGCCCAGGTCCTGCGCGAAGCGGATCATGTTGCGCACCTGGTTGAGCGCCCGGATGACTTCGGCCTTCTCGCCGCCAACGCCCCGCTGCATGGCGGCGAGAGCCGCCTGCTCGAGCGCAGTGCCGACCGAGACCCGCGCCTCGGGAGAGAGCGGCCGCGTGGAGCGAAACACTTCGAGGGCGAGCGTGTAGAGAAGGCCGGCCGGCGACAAGGGGCCTACCGGCGCGATCGGCGTCTCCGCGTAGTCGAGGCCGGGGGCGGAGGCGGCCAGCGCCTTCTCGATCGCGCGACCCAGGTAGTCGAAGTCAATGGGCTTGACGAGGTAGTCCATGGCTCCGAGGGCGAGCGCCCCCTTGGCGCGGTCCGCGTCCTCCCGCTCGGCCATGACGAGCACGCCCACCTGCACGTTGACCTCCCGGATGCGCCGGAGCGTCTCGAGCCCGTCGGCCTCGCCGAGCCGCATGCTGATGAGGACGGCATCGGGGCGCTCGCTCTCGAGCGCGGCCAGCGCTTCGTCGAGGTTGCGCGCGCGCGCGACGGCGAGCCGCTTGCCGCCGAGGTACTCGGAGAGCAGCTCGCCCGTGGCGGAATCGTCGTCGACGATGAGGATAGTGCCGCGCATGTCAGCCATCCGCTCTCGCGTCCTCCGGGGAGCGCCCGGGGGCCCTAGCCCGCCGTCGCGCGCTCCACCCAGTCCGAGACGCTGGCCAGCGCTTCGTCGAGGCGGGAGGCATCGGGGCCACCGCCCTGGGCCAGATCCGGGCGCCCACCGCCCTTGCCACCCACGATTTGCGCGACCTGCTGGACGAGCTTCCCGGCCTGCAGGCGCTTGCTGAGGTCCTTCGAGACGGAGGCGACGACATTGACCTTGCCGTCCAGGACCGAGCCGAGGCAGATCACGCCGGGCCCCATCCGCTCGCGCAGGATGTCCATCACCGAGCGCAGCCCTTCGGCGTCGAGCCCGTCGAGCCGCGCGGCGAGCACGGCCACGCCCGCCACGGTCTTGGCGGACGCGGCCAGCTCGTGGGCCCGATTCTTCGCGAGGCGGGCCTCGAGCTGTTGAAGCTGCTTCTCGAGCTGCTTCTGCTCGTCGAGGAGCTTCTGGAGGCGCCGCGGCAGCTCGAGCGGCGGGATCTTGAGCAGGTTGGCCGACTCGCGCAGCGCCGCCTCCTCCTGGCCCACGTGTTTCAGCGCGGCGTCGCCCGTCACCGCCTCGATGCGGCGCACGCCCGAGGCGACGGCGCCCTCGGAGACGACCTTGAAGAGCCCGATCTGCCCCGTCGCGTCGAGGTGGGTGCCGCCGCACAGCTCGGTGGAGAAGTCGCCGATCCTGACGACGCGCACGCGGTCGCCGTACTTCTCGCCGAAGAGCGCCATGGCCCCGCTCTTGAGCGCGGCCTGGAGGTCCATCTCCGCCGGCGTGACGACGATGTTGGCCTGGACGTGCTCGTTGACGAGGTCCTCGACCTTCTCGACTTCGGCGTCCTTGAGTCCCGTCCCGTGGGAGAAGTCGAAGCGCAGGTGATCGGGCGCGACCAGCGAGCCCGCCTGCATCACGTGGGTGCCGAGGATCCGCCGGAGCGCGGCGTGGAGGAGATGCGTCCCCGTGTGATGCAGCCGCAGCCCGAGCCGGCGGCGCGACTCGACGGACACGGCCACCTCCTCGTTTTCTCTCAGCCTCCCCTGGGTGACGCGGACGCGATGGACGATGAGCTGGCCACCGCGGTAGTACGTGTCCTCGATGATCCCCTGCCCCTCGCGCCCCATGATGGCGCCGGTGTCGCCCATCTGGCCGCCGGACTCCGCATAGGCGGGCGTGCGGTCGAGGATGACCTCGACGACCCGGCCTTCCGCCGCCTCGGTGAGCCGCCGCCCCTCGCCGACCAGGGCGAGGACCCGCGCGGGCGTCGCGAGCTGCGAGTAGCCGAGGAACTCGGGCTTGGCAATCTGCGACGAGAGCTGGCGATAGATCTCGAGCGTGCCGTCGCTCTCGGCGAGGGCCGTGCCGAACGACGCGCCCTCTCTCGCGCGCGCGCGCTGGGCATCCATCTCGGCCTCGAACTGCCGCAGGGCCTCGGGGGGCACCGACCAGCCGGCGTCCTGGAAGACGTCCTGGGCGAGGTCGGTCGGGAAGCCGTGGGTGTCGTAGAGCGTGAACAGGAACTTCCCGTCGGCGACGTGGAGCGCGTCCTTCGCATGCGCCTCGAGGTACTCGCGGATCTTGGCCATGCCGAGGGCGAGCGTCTCGCTGAAGCGCTCCTCCTCCTGCTTCACCACGTCGGCGACGCGCCCGCGCGCCTCGACGATCTCGGGGAACGCTTCGCCCAGGATCTCGACCACGGTCGGGGTCACCTCCCAGAGGAAGGGCCGCTCGAGCCCGAGCATGCGGCCGTGACGCATGGCCCGCCGCATGATCCGGCGCAGCACGTAGCCGCGCCACTCGTTCGACGGCGTGACGCCGTCGGTGATGAGGAAGGTGGCGGTGCGCGCGTGGTCGGCGATGACCTGCATCGAGACGTCGTGCTCGGCATTCGCCCCGTAACGCCTCGAGCTGAGCCGCTCGACGCGGGTGATGAGCGGGCGGAAGAGGTCCGTGTCGTAGTCCGACTGCACGCCCTGTAGCACCGCCGCCACGCGTTCGAGGCCCATGCCCGTGTCGATCGAGGGCTTGGGCAGGGGCGTCATTTTCCCCGACGCGTCGCGGTTGAACTGCATGAAGACGAGGTTCCAGATCTCGAGCCAGCGGTCGCACTCGCAGGCGGGGCCGAGACACGTCCCTCCGGTCTCCTCGAGGGCGCACGGCAGCTCGTCGCCCTGGTGAAAGTGCACCTCCGAGCAGGGGCCGCAGGGTCCGGTGTCGCCCATGGCCCAGAAATTGTCCTTCTCGCCCAGGCGCAGGATGCGGTCGTCCCGCAGGCCGGCGACCTGCTTCCACAGCTCGTACGCCTCGTCGTCGTCGGTGAAGACGGTCGCCTTGAGGCGGTCCTTCGGCAGCCCCCACTTTTCGGTGAGGAGCTCCCAGCAGAACTTGATCGCGTCCTCCTTGAAGTAGTCGCCGAAGGAGAAGTTGCCCAGCATCTCAAAGAAGGTGTGGTGCCGGGCCGTGCGGCCGACGTTCTCGAGGTCGTTGTGCTTGCCGCCCGCGCGGACGCACTTCTGGGCGGAGGCGGCGCGCACGTAGTCGCGGCGCTCCTCGCCGAGGAAGACGCTCTTGAACTGGACCATGCCCGCGTTGGTGAAGAGCAGGGTCGGGTCGTGGGCGGGCACGAGGGGGGACGAGCGCACCACCGTGTGCCCGTGCGTGCGGAAGTACTCCAGGAAGCTCTGGCGCAGCTCGCTACCCGTCATGGCCATGGCGTCATTATACCGGGGCTCAGTCGGCCGGGGCGTCCCCGTCGGGACGCATGCCCGTGAGCGCCGCGAGCGTGCGCATCACAAGCGCCGGCGGGTAGCCGCGGCGCACGAGGTAATCGCGAAGTCGCGGGGCTGCCCGCTCGGGCCCCGACCGCAGCAGAGCCGGCAGCCGGCGGCGACCGGCCTCGAGGCAGCGCTCGGCCTCGGGCGCCTCCTCGAAGGCGGCGGCGACCGCGGCCGCGATCACGTCGCGGGGAATGCCCTTCTGGAGGAGCTCCTGGCGGAGACGACGGCTGCCGACCCGGCGGCCGCGCGCGCGCGACTCGGCCCAGAAGCGCGCGAAGGAGGCGTCGTCCACGTAGCCCCGCGAGACGAGCTCGGCGACGACCTCGCGGGCGATCTCGTCCGGCGCCCCGCGGCGCTTGAGCCGGCTGGTCAGCTCGCGGGCGCTCCAGGCTTTGCGGGCGAGAAGATCGAAGGCGGCCAGCTTGGCGGCCTTGGCGTCCAGCTCCCGCTGCTCCCGGGGCCCGCGCGCCGGGCGGCGGCCCCACATCCTACGCGTGCCTCCAAGTAGGTTTCATGTCCTCGCGAGAAGGAATGTTCCGCTTCGAGCGCCGGCTTCGCCGGCGCAAACTGTTTGGGGGAGGTTCGGAAGGGGGGCGGAGCCCCCCTCCGAGTTACCTTAGGCCCGCTTGGCGGGGCCCGGCAGCCTGCCGACGGTGGGCGCGCCCACGAAGCCGGGGCTGCCCGCTTCCCAGGTCATCTCACCGGTCGAGAAGATGCCCTTCACCTTGAGGTCGAAGTCGTCCGGGTTGGTCGCGGCGTCCCGCGCCGTCTCGTAGGTCACGAGCTCCTCGCGGTAGAGGCCCAGCAGCGACTGGTCGAAAGTCTGCATGCCGTACTGCGCCTGCCCAGAGGCGATGACGGTAGGGATCTGGGGCGTCTTGAGCTTCTCGCGGATGGACTCGCGAACGAGGCCGGTCATCATCATGACCTCGACCGCGGGCACCCGCCCCTTGCCGTCGGCGCGTACCACCAGGCGCTGGGAGACCACGCCCTGGATGACGGCGGAGAGCTGGGCGCGGATCTGGTCCTCCTGGTGCGGCGGGAAGATCGAGATGATGCGGTTGATCGTCTCGGTCGCGTTCAGCGTGTGCAGCGTCGAGAGCACGAGGTGGCCCGTCTCCGCGGCGTGCAGCGCCACCTCCATCGTTTCGGCGTCGCGCATCTCGCCGACGAGGATGATATCGGGGTCCTGGCGGAGGGCGGCGCGCAGCGCCTGCGCGAAGCTCGTCGAGTCCTGGCCGATCTCGCGCTGGCTGATCACGCACTTCTTGTCCTCGTGCACGAATTCGACCGGGTCCTCGATGGTGACGATGTGGTCGTTACGCGTCCGGTTCATGAAGTCGAGCATGGCGGCCAGCGTCGTGGACTTGCCCGACCCGGTGATGCCCGTGACCAGCACCATCCCGCGGCGCTCGAGGCAGAGGCGCTCGAGGACCTTGGGCAGGTGCAGCTCCTCGAAGGCGGGGATGCGCTCGGGGATGTGGCGGAGCACGGCGCGCACGTCGCCCTGGCAGAGGAACACGTTGATGCGAAAGCGCCCGATGCTCGGGACGCTGTGGGCGAGGTCCATCTCCTCGCCTTCCATCAGCGCGTTGTAGCGGATCTCACCCAGCAGCGTCATGGCCGTCTTGCGCATGAAGTCGCGTGTCACCGCCGGCAGGTCGTCCTGCGTCTCGAGATGGCCGTGCACGCGCACGATGGGGCGCGAGCCGGACTTGAGGTGCAGGTCGGAGGCGCTGCGCTTCACGCACTCGGTCAGGAGCTGGTGGAAATCCATTCGCTCTCCTACTTGGCCACTTTCTGGGGCTCCGTCGCCGGCGCGCCGCCCACCGGCCGCAGGCCGAGAGCGGCCCGCACCTTGACCTCGAGGTCCGCCATGAGCTTCGGGTTGTCCTTGAGGTACTTCTTGGCGTTCTCGCGGCCCTGGCCGATCCGCTCGGTCTTGTACGTGTGCCAGGTCCCGGACTTCTCCACGAGGTTCTGCTCGACCGCGGCGTCGAGGACGGAGCCTTCCCTCGAGATGCCCTCGCCGTAGATGACGTCGAACTCCGCCTCGCGGAACGGCGGCGAGAGCTTGTTCTTCACCACCTTGACCTTGGTGTGCACGCCCACCGACTCCGTGCCGTTCTTGATCGTCTCCTGCCGCCGGATGTCGAGGCGGATGGACGAGTAGAACTTGAGAGCGCGGCCACCCGTGGTGGTTTCGGGCGAGCCGAACATGACGCCTATCTTTTCGCGGATCTGGTTGATGAAGATCACCGCGCCGCCCGAGCGCGCGATGGCCGCCGTGAGCTTCCGGAGCGCCTGGGACATGAGCCGCGCCTGCAGGCCCGGCAGCGAGTCGCCCATGTCGCCGTCGAGCTCGGCACGCGGCACCAGCGCGGCGACCGAGTCGATCACGATCACGTCCACCGCGTTCGAGCGCACCAGCGTCTCGGCGATCTCCAGCGCCTGCTCGCCCGTGTCGGGCTGGGAGATCAGGAGCTCGTCGGTGTTGACGCCCAGGTTCTTGGCGTAGATGGGATCGAGGGCATGCTCGGCGTCGATGAAAGCGGCCGTGCCGCCCCCGCGCTGGGCCTCGGCGATGATGTGCAGCGCCAGCGTCGTCTTGCCCGAGGACTCCGGACCGTAGATCTCGGTGACGCGGCCGCGGGGGATGCCCCCGATGCCGAGCGCGACGTCGAGAGACAGCGCCCCCGTCGGGATGACCGAGATCTCGTCGAAGACGCCGCCCTGGCCCAGGCGCATGATGGCGCCCTTGCCGAACTGCCGGTCGATGGACGCGATCGCCAGATCGAGGGCCTGCCGCCGATCGCTCTTCGCCACTTCAGCCATGGATTCTCCTCCGAGGCGCGGGAACGCCCAATTCGACGAGCAGATTAATCATTGTAGGGGCCCGTGGACCCCAAAGTCAATCGACGCGTCCGACGCACACATCCTGACGCACTCTTCCGGGCTGTCAATGTCCCGAAAGCGATACGCGGCGAGGAGTCACACGTCGTACTCGGAGGACAGCGGCACGGAGGCGATGCCCGTGTAGCGCGCCCCTGAAGTGTACAGATCGCTCCGCATGAGCGCGATCGACGTGACCGGCATGGTCCCGAAGGAAGCCGTCGCCCCGCGCGTCACCGCTGAGCGGAGCTCCGCCATGCCCTCGCGCCGCCAGCTCTTTTCGTCGGTGACCCGGCCGATGGTGACGTGCGCCTGCCAGGCGCGGGCTTCGATGGGCACGCCTCGCCGCTCGAGCGCCTCGGCCACGCGGGCCTGGAGCCGCTGCACCTCGGGCACGCCGTCGGAGATGCCCAGCCAGAGGGTACGCGGATGATCGAGACCGGGGAAGGCGCCCATCCCCTTGACGCTCAGCGTGAAGGTCGGCACGCCCGAGGCGGCCTCCTCGAGCGCCGGCACCACATCGGCCAGCTGCTCCTCCGTTTGGTCTCCCAGGAACCGGAGCGTCAGGTGGAGGTTGTGAGGTGGCACCCAGACGACGGCCTTCGAGAGCGGGCGCATCCGGTCGATCTGCGCGGAGACAGCCCGCCGGATCGGCTCGTCCAGGAGGACGGCGACGAAGGCGCGAGGCATCAGCCCAGGAGCCGGCGGCGAAGCATGTCGAGCGCCGTCTGGGACGACTGCCACTTGATCGCCACGCGGTCGCCGGAGAACCGGCAGCGGAGCGTCTCGACCCCCGCCGGGGTCGCGCAGCCGATGTACACCGTGCCGACCGGCTTCTCCGCGCTTCCGCCGTCGGGGCCTGCGATGCCCGTGACGGCCAAGCCGCAGGAAGACCCCGAGATGCGGCAGACACCCGCCGCCATCGCCTGGGCGACCGGCGCGCTGACGGCGCCGTGGGCCCGCAGGAGCGGCTCGGGGACTCCAAGAAGCTCTTCCTTGGCGCGGTTCGAGTAGACGATGACGCCGCGCTCGACGTAGCGCGAGGAGCCCGCGATATTGGTCAGCCGGTGGCCGAGGAGCCCGCCCGTGCACGACTCGGCGAGCGAAACCGTCCATCCCCGGTCGAGGAGGAGTCGTCCGACCACGGCCTCGAGCAGGTCGTCGTCCTGTCCATAGCAGTCGGCGCCGAGCGCCGCGCGGACCTCGACCTCGACCGGTGCCAGCGCGGCCTCGGCGAGGGCGCGGGTGGCGCCGCGCGCGAGCAATCGGACGTTGACATCGCCCTCGGTCGGCACGCAGGAAACGGCGACGTCGCCCTCCTTGCCGAGCCATGAGCCGACGCGCGCCTCGGCCTCCGCCGCCGAGAGCCCGGTCGTCAGGAGCACGCGCTGGACCACCGCCTCCTCAGCTGAAAGCCCCGCCGATGCCTTGAGAAAGTCGCTCACCATGCTCCCGAGGTGAGGAGAGCCCGCGGGCAGGACGACGACGCTCCCGTTCTTCGTCGGGAGCGACCAGCCGTCCAAGCCGTCGGGAGCCGCGGGCAGGAGTTCGGCGCCCTTGGGCAGCAGCCCGAGCCGGTCGAGCCTCCTCGGCATGGCCTGGCCCCGCTGGGCGAAGGAGCTCTCGAGCAGCGCCAGGCGGCGCTCGTTGAGGACGAGGCGTGCGCCGGTGATGCGGGCCATCACGCGCGGCACCAGCTCTCCTGCCGAGCCGCCGGCAGCGCAGAGCACGACCGTGAGCCCGCCGGCCTCGAGCGCTCCGCGGAGCGCGGGCTCGAGCGCCGCCTCGCTCGGATCCACGATATGGCGGGACACGACCAGGGCGCCGAGGCCGGCAAGCGCGCGCGCCACCTCCCGGGCTGCCCGGTCGTCGGCGCCACCGTCCGATACCGTCAGCACGTGAGCCGGGCTCATCGCGGCACCCCGAAGAGCATGCGCGCGCCCATCACAAGCACGAGCGCGTATGTGCCCGCGATCAGGTCGTCCACCACGACGCCAAAGCCGCCGCGCAGGGACTGGGCCTCGCGCGCCGGAAAGGGCTTCCAGATGTCGAAGAGGCGAAAAAGGAGGAAGGCGCAGAAGAGGACGGCCGGCGTGCGGGGGAGCAGCGCCACCGAGACCATCATGCCCGCCACCTCGTCGATCACGATCACGCCGGGGTCCTTGCGCTCGAGGACAGCCTCGACGCGGCTGGAGGCCCAGGTGCCGACGACCAGGACGGCCGCGAGCGCGGACCAGAAGCCGAATCCGGAGAACGGGATGAGCCAGAGCCCGAGCGCCGCGACCAGGCTGCCGGCGGTGCCGGGCGCAACGGGGAAATAGCCGGCTCCCGCGCCGCTGGCGATGGCAAAGGCCAGGCGGTCGGAGAATCGGATCAGCTACTCCCCCACGAGCTCGTAGCCGTCCACTTCGACGATGCGGACCTCCGCGAAGCGTCCGGGCGCAAGCTTGGGATCGCGAAGATACACGACGCCGTCGATCTCCGGCGCCTGGCCCGCCGTCCTCCCCTCGAGCGGAAAGGCGGGGTCGGCGCTCTTGCCGTCCACGAGGACGGTCTGCTTCGTGCCGTACAGCGCCTTCTGGCGCTGCCAGGCCAGGCGGTCTTGAAGATCCTGGACCTGGTGCGCGCGCTCGGCCATCACGTCGGCGGGCACCTGGTCCGGCATGGTGGCGGCAGGCGTGCCCTCCTCGACCGAGTACGTGAACACGCCGAGGCGGTCGAAAGCCGCGTCTTCCACGAAACCGAGAAGGTTGTCGAAGGCGGTGTCTGTCTCGCCGGGGAAGCCAACGAGGACCGTGGTTCGGATCGTCACGCCGGGAATCGCGTCCCGGAATTGCGCGACGATGTCCTTCATCCGGCGGGCGGTCACCGCGCGGCGCATGGCGCGAAGGATAGCGTCGTCGCCGTGCTGCACCGGCATGTCCAGATACGGGACTACGCGCGCGCGGCGCCACTTGTCCACGAGGCGGTCGTTGACGTGCGCGGGATGCACGTACATGGGCCTGATCCACGGCATGCGGGTGTCGGAGAGCGCGAGGAGCAGGTCGCCGATGTCCCCGTTGCCGGGCAGCTCGCGGCCGTAGGCGAGCGTGTCCTGGGACACGAGCACGGCTTCCTGGATCCCCTGCCTGGCCAGCCCCTCGACCTCGGCGACTATGTCCGCGAGCCTGCGGCTCCTGTGCGCTCCCCGGAACTGCGGAATGGCGCAAAAGGTGCAGCCCATGTCGCAGCCTTCGGCGATCTTCACGTACGCGTACGGGACGCGGGCGGTCAACAGCCGCGGCGTCGTCGCGTCGTAGAGATATCCGGGCGGCGCGCCCGTGATCCACTCCTGCCGGCTGTCCGCCTGATTGACGAGCTCCACGATCCGGTCGAGCTCGGACGTGCCGAGAATCGCCGTGACCTCGGGAATCTCGCTCAGGATCTCGCCCCCGTAGCGCTGGGTGAGACACCCGGTCACGATGAGGGCGCGCGCGCGGCCGGCTTCCTTCACGCGCGCCAACTCGAGAATCGTCTGGACCGATTCCTCGCGTGCCCGGTCGATGAAGGCGCAGGTATTGACGACAAGGCAGTCGGCGGCCTCCGCGGCATCCGTGATCTCGTGGCCGGACCGGGCAAGCATGCCCAGCATCAGCTCGGAATCCACCTGGTTCTTCGGGCAGCCGAGGGTGGTGAAATGGACTTTCATGACGCGGCTTTATGATCCCACACCCCGTCATGGAGAGTCAAACAACCCTCGACGGAACAAGTTTGAGCGTGGCGCGTTACAGGTGTATGGTACCCGCCATGTCAGGCCTGTTCCGATCGGCGAGACCGTTTGCTGTGGCACTCCTGACCGCGCTTCTCGTGCTCGGGGTCAACGGCTTCGAGGGCGCGATCCACTCGGTCCATCATCTGCCCGCTTCCCCCGCTCCCACCAAGGCCCCTGCTCACGACTACTCGAGCCACGGTCACGACGGGCACGGCGATGCGCCGGACCCCGGAAGGGAGGAGCCGTGCTCCATCGCTGCGGCCACCTCCCATGCCTCGGCAGCCAGCGTAGAGCCGCCCACGGCTCTCGCCCCAGTGCCTATCGCGCTCGAGCCTGTGGCCCTCGGGGCGACCGATCCACCGCGCACCGCCTGGCGTGAGCCAGGGTCCGGACGCGCGCCTCCCTCCGTCGGCAGGATCTCGAGCTAACCCGCCGCCACACCGGGAGCCCTCCGGCGACGTTTGCCGCGCCTCGGCGCCGCGGCAGCGTTTCCACCTTCGACTGGAGGACACCGATGAGATCGCGCCGTCTTGCTGCAACAGCGGCCGCCGTGCTGCTGGCCTTCGGCTCGTGGCCCGCGCAGGCGATCGCGCACGGGCTGGCTGGCAAGCGCTTCTTCCCTTCCACGCTGACGATCGACGACCCGTTCGTCTCCGACGAGCTCTCGCTGCCGACCTTCCTGCTGTTCAAGGAGCCCAGCGACGGGGAGGCGCCGTCGAGCAAGACCGCGAACATCTCGGGCGAGTTCTCGAAGCGCATCTTCCCCAACCTCGGGCTGACGCTCGCCGGAGAATGGAACAACCTCGACCCGGCGCCGAACGACAGGACCGAAAGCGGCTTCGGCAATCTCGAGATGACGCTCAAGTACCAGTTTTTCACCAGCGCCGCCCACGAGACGATTCTCTCCGCGGCCTTCGGCTGGGAGGCGGGCGGCACGGGCCGGAAGAAGGCTGGCGCCGAATCCTTCGACGTCTTCAAGCCTGCCCTCCTCTTTGGCAAGGGCATGGGCGACCTGCCAGACGTGCTCAACTGGCTCAAGCCGTTCGCAGTCACCGGCATCGTCGAGGGCGTGCTGCCGTCCCGCAGCGGCAACAAGACCTACACGCTCAATGACGACGGCGATCTCGAGGTCGACATCGAGAAGAACCCCAACGTGCTGCACTGGGGCTTCGCGGTCATGTACAGCCTGCCGTATCTCCAGTCGTTCGTGAAGGACGTGGGGCTGCCGGCCGTGATCAGGCAATTGATTCCGCTCGTGGAGATCGACATCAACAACCCGCTCGACCGCGGCTTCGCCGGCAAGACCACCGGCACGGTCAACCCCGGCATCATCTGGGCGGGCAAGTACTTCCAGCTCGGGCTCGAAGCCGTCGTGCCGATCAACGAGCGCACCGGCAAGGTCATAGGCGTCCGGGGCCAGATCCACTTCTTCCTCGACGACATCTTCCCCACGACGATCGGGCGGCCGCTGTTCAACTGGTGAGGATGAAGACGCTCGGCCCGGCTGTCGCGTTGGCGGCGCTCCTGTTCGGGTCGAGCGCGGCGTGGAGCCACGCCTTCCTCGAGCGCGCCGAGCCCCGCGTCGGCAGTACGGTCAAGTCGCCCCCGTCGCAGGTGCGCGCGTGGTTCACGCAGGAGCTGGAGCCCGCCTTCAGCACCCTCGAGGTGATGAACCAATCCGGCAAGCGGGTCGACCGTGGCCCGGCGCAGGTCGACGCGGCCAGCAGGGCTCTCCTCCAGGTGCCGCTCAACCCGCTGAGCCCCGGCACCTACCGCGTCAAGTGGCGCGTGCTCTCGGTGGACACCCACGTCACCGAGGGCGATTTCACCTTCACCGTCTCCACCAGCCCTTAGCGCTCCGCAGGGCGGCGAGAAGGGTCCAGATGCGAGGCGGCGACCGAGAGCTGCGGGCGAGGCGTATGACTGTCTCAGCCCTCGCCTCGTGGCTTCGCCCCTCAGCTCGAACTGCCACGAGCCCGCAGCCGAGGGAGCCCCAATAGGTAACTACGTCTGGGTCGCAGCGGGGCCCTTATCGGCGGCCTGCTACTGCGTTTTGCCGCTGAGCTCGACGATCTTGCCCGCGCGGAGGACCTTCATCGTGAATGGAGTGCCGGCAGCCGCGCCTGACAGCCGATGGCGGATCTTCTCTATGTTGTCGTCCGAGCCCACGGCCATGCCGTCGACTGACAGGATGACGTCGCCGCCCACCGCGATCTGCTGGCCGCCGATCGTGGCGATCTTCTCCCCGCCCAAGAGCCCCATGTCCCAACCGATCGAGCCCTGGGCCACCGTCTTGACGAGAAAGCCCGCGGGCTCGGGCAGATTGAAGATGGCGGCGAGGTCGCCTGTCAGCATCGTGCCGTCGATCCCGCTCCAGAAGGATTTCCCCTCGAGCAGGAGCCTCTTGGCCGTGTTGATAGTCACGACGAAGCCCAGTCCTTCGCTGCCGCCGGACTTCGAGATATTGTGGCTGACGATCCCGATCACTTCGGCCGCCATGCTGAACATCGGCCCGCCCGAGTTGCCCGTGTTGATCGTGGCGGTGGTCTGGAAGAACTCCGCCAGGGGCATGCTCTTGTAGACGGTGTTGGGCGGCCAGCGGGCGCTGATCCAGCCCACGCTCATCGAGTGCGCCAGCCCATACGGCGCGCCGATGATCATGACCTGGTCGCCCACCCGGACGGTGCCCGAATCCGCCATCCGTGCCGGCGTCATGGCCTGGGGCACCCGCTCCATCTGGAGGAGTGAGAGATCGGCGGCGGGCTCGGAGGCGACGATCTTGGCCGGCACCCGCTCACCGCCGAGGGCCTCGACCGTGATCTCATCCATCGCGTTGACGACGTGCGCGGCCGTCATCACCTTGCCGTCGGCCGTGATCAGCACGCCCGAGCCCGTCTCGCTGAAGCGGGTGATGCCCACGTTGCTGACGTCCCTCCCTCTCGCCCGGATCACGACGACAGAGGGATTGGCCTTGCGGAAGACCTCGTTGAGGTTCTGGGACTGGGCAGGTGCGGCGAGCACGACCAGCGCCGATCCGGCGAGCGCGGCTGCGAAGAATCGCTTCACGGCGGCTCTAGGTGGACCGGTAGTTCGTGAACTGGAGTGCGACGCCCAGGTCCTTGGACTTGACCAAGGCGATGACGGCCTGGAGGTCGTCGCGGTTCTTGCCCGAGACGCGCACCTGCTTCTCCTGGATCGAGGCCTGGACCCGGATCTTCGAGTCCTTGATGAGGCGGACGATCTCCTTGGCCTTCTCCATGGGGATACCGTCCTGGAGCGTGATGCGCTGGCGCACGGTGCCGCCGGCCGCGGGCTCGGGGTCCTTGATCGTCAGCGCCTTGAGGTCCACGCCGCGGCGGTGGAGCTTGGACTGGAGGATGTCGAGCACGGCTTTGAGCTTCATGTCGTCGGCCGAGGTCAGGACGAGGTCCATCTTCTCTTCGACGATCTCGTTCTTCGAGCCCTTCAGATCGTAGCGCGTCTCCACTTCCCGCCTGGCCTGGTTGACGGCGTTGGCGACCTCCTGCATGTCCACCTTGCACGCGATGTCGAAGCTGTTCTCCGCGGCCATGACGGCTCCTACTTGATGTCCAGCGGGACTACCGCCGTCCCCTTGGGCGGCGCGAATGCGAAGAGGGTATCACTGAGGCCGGGGTTGAGGACAACCCGGTTGAACGTCATCGTCACGGTGTTCTGCAGCTGGTCGTAGAGCACAGCCTGGCGGACCAGGTAGTGGTCCTTCGGGTCGACCGTGAGGACCAGTCGCGTCAGCAGCGGTGTCGGCTTCTTGGGCGTGAGGTCGAGGACGGGCCGGCCGGAAGCGTCCGTCTTGTTGGCCGGGTTGAGGAAGCGCACGGAAAATTCCTCGCGCACCTTCCCGAGCCCCTGCAGAAAGCTCCCGGCAGGGCCGGCGAGCGCCTTGGGCGCATCGCCCTTGTTGACCTGGTTGAGCTCCGGCGTGTAGACCCAGAGGTACGTGCCGTCGGAGATGATCTGCTGGGGCGCCGGACTCTTGTAGTCCCAGCGCATCTTGCCGCCCTTCTTGAGATAGACCGTGCCCTCGGCCTTGACGTCCTGCCCGAGGCTCTTGTTCCGCGCCACCTGGTTGAACTCAGCCTGCAAGTCAGCCATCTTGCCGTAGGTCGCTTCGACCGCGTTCACGACCTGGTCCAGCTCCTGCGCGGGCGCGGAGACGGGGAAGAGGAGGAGACACGCCAGGACGAGGATCGAAGCGCCCCTCACCCTGCCCTCTCCCCTGAGGGGAGAGGGTGGAAGAGGGACTGTCTCTCCACCGAGGGGAGAGAGTGACTTCGGCCGCATCACTTGCCCCGCTTCGCCAGGTACTCGGGGCCGACGAGGATCTCGCGGGGCTTGGCGCCCTGGCCGGGACCGATGATGCGGTCCTGTTCCATCATGTCGATGAAGCGCGCCGCCTTCGGGTAGCCGAGTCCGAGGCGCCGCTGGAGGAAAGAGATCGAGCCGGCACGCTGGGAGACCACGAGCGTGACCGCGTCCCAGTAGACGTCGTCCCGGTCCTCGTCGCCGCCGCCGCCCTCCTCGGCGACCACGGGCAGCTCGACCTTCTCGTAGATCGCCGAGCCCTGCCTGCGCAGGAAGTCGCAGACGGCCTTGACCTCGTTGTCGGCGACCCAGGAGCCGTGCACACGCAGCTGGCGCGAGGCCCCCGGCGGCACGAAGATCATGTCGCCGCGACCCAGGAGCTGCTCCGCACCGTTGCCGTCGAGCACCGTGCGGGAATCCACCTTGCTCGCCACCTGGAAGGCGATGCGCGTCGGGAAGTTGGCCTTGATGAGCCCCGTGACCACGTCCACCGACGGCCGCTGGGTGGCGATGATGAGGTGGATGCCGACGGCGCGCGCGATCTGCGCGAGGCGCACCAGCGAGTTCTGGACGTCGCCCGCCGACACCATCATGAGGTCGGCCAGCTCGTCCACGACCACGACCCAGTACGGCAGCTTTTCCTCCGGCGCCACTTCCTTGTTGTAGCCTTCGATGTTGCGCACGGCCTTGGCCTGGAGCGCCTTGTAGCGCTCGTCCATCTTGCCCACGATCCACTTGAGCCGCGCCGAGGCCTCCTTGGCGTCGGTGACCACGGGCGCGAGCAGGTGCGGAATGCCCTCGTACACGCCGAGCTCGAGCCGCTTGGGATCGATGAGCAGGAACCGCACGTCGGCGGGGGTCGCCTTGTAGAGGAGCGAACAGATCATCGTGTTGAGCCCGACGCTCTTGCCGCTGCCGGTCGAGCCCGCGATGAGCAGGTGCGGCATGGCCGTGAGATCGGACACCACCGGGTTGCCGGTCGTGTCCTTGCCGAGGGCCAGTGGCAGCTTGCCCTTGGACTCCACGAACTCCGGCGAGACGAGGATCTCGCGCAGGTAGACCGTCGAGATCTCGGGATTCGGCACTTCGACGGCGACCGTGCCGCGCCCCGGGATGGGACCGATGATGCGCACCGCCGCTGCCTTCATGGCGAGCGCGAGGTCGTCGGCGAGATTGACGACCTGGCTGACCTTGACGCCGGCCGCCGGCTCGAACTCGTAGGAGGTGATGACGGGGCCGGGGCTCGCCTGGACGATGTGCCCGCTGACGCCGAAGTCCTCGAGCTTCTTCTTGAGCGTCTGCGCGTTGGCTTCGAGCTCCTCGCGCGTGCGCTTGAGCTCGGTGGCGGGCGGGGCCTGGAGCAGGCCGACGGACGGCAGCTGGAAGGCGCGGGCGCCACCCTTGCCGAAGTCGAAGGTCTCCTGCCACGCGAGCCCCTTCTCGACGAGCGACCCCTTGAGCTTGGCCGGCTCCTTGACGACAAGCCTGGGCGGCTCCGTGGGCCCGTCGGGCTCGACGGCGGGATCGAGGCGGGCAGACGCTGCGGGCCTCGACGCCGGCAGCGCCGTCTTCCGGCCGCGGAGGAACGGCAGCGCCGATAGCCGGGCGCCGGCGGCGCGCGACATGGCATGGAGCGACACTCGTGTGATGAACAGCACGGCGACGGGAATGATGGCGACGAGGACGATCCAGGCGCCCACGGAGCCGACCGAGACACGGAGGGCATCCGACACGGCCCAACCGAGGACGCCGCCCTTGTGGATCCGCTGCTCCGAGAGGGTGTCGGACAGGCGCGTGAGGATGCCCGTGACGCTGATCAGGAGGAGCGCGAGGCCCGCCCCCGCCGGCCAGCCCGTGACCATGCGCGAGCGGATGAAGGCCGAGGCGCCGTAGCCGGCCAGGAGCAGCGGGAAGAGATAGCCCGCGTAGCCGAAAGCCCAGAAGAAGACCCATCCGAGCCAGACGCCGACGGGCCCGACCGGACTCGACTGGTCGAGCAGGTGCAGGGTCGGGTCGAAGGCATAGAGCGCCACGAAGCCGAAGCCCGACAGCGCGAGCGCCAGGATGCCCTTCACTTCCCGCACCCAGCGCCCCTGCTCGCGCTTGGCTCGGCTGGCCGCGCGCGCGGGAGTCTCGGCGGATCTGTCGGCCATCAGACCTCCAGGACCAGCGGGATCACGACCGGCTTGCGATCGAAGCGCTGGTTGATGAACCGGCGCACGGCGCTGCGCACGACGGCGCCGATCAGCTCGCGATCGATCACTTCGGGCTCCTCGCGCGCGGCCAGCGCATCGCGGATGGCCCGCTTGACCTCCTCCATCAGCTCCTCCGACTCCTTCACATACACGAACCCGCGGGAGGCGATCTCGGGTCCCGCGACGATCGAGCCGGTGGTCTTGTCCACGGTGAGTGCCACCACCACCATCCCCGCCTCGGCCAGGAGCTGGCGATCCCGCAGCACCACCTGCCCGACGTCGCCGATACCCTTGCCGTCCACGAAGACGCGCCCCGCCGGGTAGCCCGCGAGGACGCGCGCGCCGGTCTTCGACAGCTCCAGGCCCAGGCCGTCCTCGACGAGGAAGATGCGGTCCTTGGGGATGCCGGTGCCCTCGGCGAGCCGCGCGTGCTGGAGCAGGTGGCGGTACTCGCCGTGCACGGGCACGAAGTAGCGCGGCCGCGTCAGCTCGATCATCTGCTTGAGATCGTCCTCGCTCGCGTGGCCCGAGACGTGGACGAACGCGACGTCCTCCCAGAGCACCTCGGCGCCCCGGCGGAGGAGCGCGTTGATGGCGCGGCCGATCACGCGCTCGTTGCCCGGGATGACGCGGGAGGAGAAGATCACGAGGTCGCCCGGACCGACCTCGACGTACTTGTGCTCGCCGGCGGCGATCAGCGACACGGCCGAGTGGGTCTCGCCCTGGCTGCCGGTGGACAGGATGACCTGCTTTCGCGCCGCGAGGCTGCCCAGCTCGTCGAGCGAGACGAGGAGTCCCTCCGGCACCTTGAGGTAGCCCATCTCGGAGGCGACGGCGACGTTGGCGACCATGCTGCGTCCGAGCAGAGCGACTTTCCGGCCGCACGCCTGCGCCAGGCTCAGCACCTGCTGTATGCGGTGAATATGCGAGGCGAACGTGGCGACGAGGATGCGGCCCGGCGCCTTGGCGAAGCGGCCCTGGAGCGCTTCACCGACCTCGGTCTCCGACCCGGTGCGCCCGGGGCGGCCGACATTGGTCGAATCCGAGCAGAGGCAGAGCACCCCCCGCTCGCCGAGGGCGGCGAACTTCGCGTAGTCGGGCTGCTCGGCGTCCACGGGACGCGGGTCGAGCTTGAAGTCGCCGGTATGGATGATCGTGCCCACCGGCGTCTCGATGGCGAGCCCGATGCCGTCGGCGATGGAATGGGTGACGCGGATCGGGATGACGACGAAGCCGCCCGCCCGGATCTCGTCGCCCGGCGCGTAGGGCCGCAGGTCCGCGCTCTCGAGAGCGCCGAGCTCGCTCAGGCGATGCCGGGCTATCGCGAGCGTCAGCGGCGTGCCATACACCGGCACGTTGAACTCCCGCAGGAGGTAGGAGAGCGCGCCGATATGGTCCTCGTGGCCGTGGGTCAACACCACGGCCCGGAAGCGCTTCCGGTGCTCGCGGAGGTAGGTGAAGTCCGGGATGACATAGTCCACCCCCGGCATCTCGTCGTCGGGGAAGAGGAGCCCGCAATCGACTGCGATGATGTCGTCGCCCGACTCGATCAGCATCATGTTGAGGCCGATCTCGCCGAGACCCCCCAGCGGGATCAGGCGGACGACGGGCTCGGCGGGGACATCGATCGGGACCGGCTCGGGTCGATAAAGGGTGCTCACGGCGGCGCTGTCATCGTATCACCCCGACGCGCCCCGACGAAAAAACGGCCCCGGCGGGCGGTCAGTGCCCGGGCGCGTGGGCGAGCTCGGCAAACTCCGCGAGCGAAAGCGTCTCGGCCCGGCGGCCGGCATCGATGCCCGCGGCGGCGCACATCGCCCGCGCGCGCTCGGCCGAAAGGCCCAGGCCCGAGGCGAGGGAATTGGCGAGGCTCTTCCTGCGCTGGCCGAACGCCGCGAGGACGACCGCGCGCAGTCGCGCCGGATCGCCCACGGGCACCGGCGGCACCCGCCTCACGCGAAGGTGGACCACCGCGGAGTCCACCTGGGGAGGTGGGCGAAAGGCCCCGGGCGGGACCGTGAAGGCAAGCCGCGCCTCGCAGGAGAGCTGGGTCAGCACGGACAGGCTCCCGTAGGTCTTGCCCCCGGGACCAGCCGCGACGCGCTCGGCGACTTCCTTCTGGAGCATGAGCGCCATCTCGTCGAGGACCGGCCCCGCCTCGACGAGGGCCTGGAGGATGGGCTTGCCCACGCTGTACGGGAGATTGCCCACGACGACGACGCGCCCGGTCGGGTGGGGCTTGAGGGCGGACAGCCCCGTGTAGTTAAAGGAGCGCGCGTCGGCCTGGAGGATCTCGACGTGGGGCGTATCCGCGAAGCGCTCGCAGAGCGCCGTGGCCATGACCTGGTCCACCTCGAGGGCGAGGAGCCGGCCGGCCGCGCGGGCGAGGCGGGCCGTCAGCGCTCCCAGCCCCGGCCCGATCTCGACCACGAGATCCTGCTGCGTCGGCTGGACGAGGCCGACCATCCGCTCGGCCACGGCGTCGTCGCGGAGGAAGTGCTGGCCGAGCGCCCGCGTCTTTCCGGAGGCGGCATGACGCTTGGGCCGCGGCGTCAGAGCCCGCGCGTTCCTGCGCGGGCTCATGCCCGGCGCCGCGCCGCCAGCTCGGCCAGGAGCGCGCGGTGGACCGCGCGCACCTGGCGCTCCGTCTCCTCGCGCGTGCCCGAGTTGTCGATGACGTGATCCGCGAGCTTCGCTTTCTCGGCGATGGGCATCTGGCTCGCGATCCGCGCCCGGGCGTCGGCCTCGCGCAGGCCATCGCGCTCCATGAGCCTCCGGACCTCGATCTCGGGATCGGCGAAAACCACGACCACGCGGTCCATCTTGGCCACGCCGCCGGACTCGAAGAGGAGCGCCGCGTCCCAGAGGACGACGCCCTCGAAGCTCTCCTCGTCGAGGAGGGAGAGGATACGCTGCTGCCGCGCTCCGATGGCCGGGTGGGTGATCTCTTCTAGCCGCTTCCGCCTGGCCGGATCCGCGAAGACGATAGCCCCCAGGGCCTTGCGGTCCAGCGAGCCGTCGTCCTGGACGAGCTGGGAGCCGAACTCCTCGACGATCCGGGCATAGGCGGGCTGCCCGGGCATCACGACCTCCCGCGAGAGGAGATCGGCGTCGATGACGCGCGCGCCTTCGTGGGCGAACATCGCGCTCACGGTGCTCTTCCCGGTGGCGATGCTGCCGGTGAGGCCGACGAGGAGGAAGCGCCTCACGCCTGGGCCCAGTCGGCGCCCGTCTTGATGTCCACCTTGAGCGGGACGTCGAGCGACATCGCCGCCTCCATCACCTCACGGGCGAGAGCCTCGAGCCGCGGCACTTCGTCCTCGGGCGCCTCAAAGAGCAGCTCGTCGTGGACCTGGAGCAGCATGCGGCTCCTGAGGCCGCTCGCGGCGAGGGCAGCCGCCATGCGCACCATGGCGATCTTGGTCAGGTCGGCTGCCGTACCCTGGATCGGCGCATTGGTCGCCATGCGCTCGGCGAAGCCCCGGAGGTTCGGATTGCCGCTTCGGAGCTCAGGGATATAGCGACGCCTGCCGAAGAGAGTCTGGACGAAGCCCCGCTCCCGTCCCTCTGCGACCGTCCGCTCGAGGTACGCCTTGACCTTGGGATGGCGCTGGAAGAACCGGGTGAGGAATTCCTGCGCTTCTTTGGGCGTGATCGAGAGGCCGCGGGAGAGCCCGAAGGCCGTGACTCCGTAGATGACGGAGAAGTTGGTCGTCTTGGCCACGTCCCGCTGCTCCGAGGTGACTTTGTCCAGCTCGACGCCGAAGACTTCCGCCGCCGTGCGACGGTGGATGTCCTCCCCCGCGCGAAAGGCCGCGATGAGGCTTTCCTCGCCGGAGACGTGGGCAAGGATGCGAAGCTCGATCTGCGAGTAGTCAGCCGCGAGGAAGAGATGGCCCGGATCGGGCACGAAGGCGGCGCGGATGCGGCGGCCGAGCTCCGTGCGGATGGGGATGTTCTGGAGATTGGGACCAGAGGAATTGTGCACGACGATGCCGTCCGTAATGTACTGCTCCCCCTCCACCGCGATATCGTACATGGGGACTGGCGGCTCCCACGCTACAGACCGCACGCGGATCTCGAAGTACTGTCCCGAGACCGCCTCTGACAGAAATGACGGCACCTTTTCACCGCTGCCCTCGAGCGCATTGATGATCCGCTCGGCCCGAGGCAGCGTGCACGTCACTCGTCCCGCGGCGTACTTATGCATGAAAACGTACAGCGCCTGGGGAACTTCCCCGTTTAGCCGTCGCTCGCTGTCGTACAGAGCCGCCTTGATGCCGAGGATCTCGTCGGATGTCGGGAGAGTCAGCACTTCAGCGCAGCTCTTGGCGCTCCGTCCGCCGATCAGCCGATCGAGCTGGGACCGTTTCTTGCTCGAGATGAAGCCGATCTGCTCCCGGAATCTCCATTTCGATCTATCGCCCAGAACAATCAGGGTGTGTCGCGGTGCGTGCCCGCGAGGGTCCTCACCGCCGTTCGCAATGCTGGACGGAATTCCGAACATCGCGAGCAGATGATGAACGCCTTCCAGCATGTCCCTCGATACTGACCGGACCGACAGAGTGTCGGAGGCCGTCCCGTCTCCCTCGAAGTATCCGCGGAGAAACGCGGCCACGATGTCCCGCGGCGCGAAGAATAGGCTCTGGGGTACCTGAATCACTTTGGAGGTGCCGCCGGCACCGAGCTGCTCGACCATGCCGCACACATCCATGCTCGACAGCTCCAAGACGGGACAGGATCGGGCCTTTCGGTACGTCGGGCTCCTCCCGAACAATCTCTCCATGGCGCCGGCGAAGTGTCGAGCAACATCCTGCTCCGGCCAGTCGAATGACAGGACAAGCTTCGCGGGCTTCCCGTTGTAATTACTGCGCGCGATATGGCCGTCGGCCATCGTGTATCCGACCATCTCCGCAAGGTCCGCAGACCATTCCGCCGGGAGCCCCGGAGTCTTGCGCGTGCGATAGGCCGCGGTTTGCTCCACGCGAAGCGCAGTGGAAGTGCCGAACAATCCCTCGGTAAAGCTCATGTACAGAGACACATCGGGCTTGAGGTCCGACGCTTCAACCCACCGGCCCGTTGTTCGGAGGCCATGGTCGGG
Source organism: Candidatus Methylomirabilota bacterium (assembly GCA_046727015.1). Classification (GTDB taxonomy): domain Bacteria; phylum Methylomirabilota; class Methylomirabilia; order Rokubacteriales; family CSP1-6; genus AR37. Next base: position 43,767 of record JBKPBU010000339.1, read on the forward strand.
ACTGCAGCGGAGGATGATTCCCGTCGAGAGGGTGATCGCCATCACTGGTTTCACACCGGTCATCTCCGCCGCCAGCACCCTCCGGGGGCCACGACAGGTCCGCACAAGATCCCCCACCTGGACAGTTTCGATGCCCACTAGCCCCCTTTGGGTATTTACCAGCGAGCCGGCGGGGAGGCAGGAAAGTCTTCCCGTTGCGGCGACGAGCTGATTGAAAGACGTGTGGATGCGTCCCGTCGCCGGATTGATCAAGGTGGGGAGCGAGTCGGCGTAAGTGGACTTGAGCTTGCTGAGCGTCCGGTGCTCGACGATCTTGGCCGGCAGCTCGTGGCCCAGCGCCAGCTGCTCCAGCACGTCGGCATCGGTCGAGTAGCCGGTCTTGGTCTTCTTCACGGGCGGGAGCTTCAGCTTCTCGAAGAGGATGCGCGCCATCTGCTTGGGCGAGCCGATGTTGAACTCCTCCCCCGCCAGGGCGTAAATGCTGCGCGTGATTTGCTCGAGCGACAGGTCGAGCTCCTTCGAGAATTCCGCGAGCCGAGCCGGATCTACCCGGATGCCGTGGCGCTCCATCTCTGACAGCACCGGCACGAGCGAACGTTCGACGTCTTCATAGAGGGCCAAGAGACCCACTTCCTTGAGCGCGCGCGGCAGCATCTCCCAAAGCTGCCAGACCCAGCGAGCGCGGCTGCCCGGCGCCGCCAGCCCCGGCCCTTCGCCCAGGAGCTCCGCGCACACCTCGTCGAGCTTGTAGTTGGTCCGCGCGGGATTCAGGAGATAGGCGCCGAGCGCGGTGTCCTCGAGGGCGGGAGCGCTGCCGCCCCGCGCCGCCCACCACTCGACGAGGTGCTTGACATCGTGGCCGATGAGCCGCCGGCCGCCGAAGTCGGGGAGCGAAGCGCCCAAGGGCAAGAGCGCGCGCTCCGCGGCCGGATGGTAGAGACCGAGGGCCGTCATGGACGGATCGGGAGAGGTGCCGTCCCCCACCCAGTCGACCGCGACGGGCGCGTCTGCGGGGACGGCCTCCAGCCATTGACGGAGCGCCTCGGCGCCGTCGAGCACGGGCATGGGCTCTCCCGTCACCTGGACGGGCGCCGCGGCGGGGAGCTGGCGCAACAGGGTGTGGAACTCGAGCTCGGTCCAGAGCGTCCGGAGCCGCTCCCAGTCCGGCTCCTGACGCCTGAAAGCTTCGAGGTCCTGCTCGATCGGGACGCGCGTGCTCACGGTGGCCAGCTCCCGCGAGAGGAGCGCCTGCTGGCGATGGGCCGCGAGGATCTCGCGCGCTTTGCCCGTGACGAGCGTGAGATTGTCGTAGAGCCGCGCCACGCTGCCGAACTGCGAGATCAGCTTGACCGCGGTCTTCTCGCCGACGCCGGGCACGCCCGGAATATTGTCGATGCTGTCGCCCATGAGGGCCAGGAGGTCCGGGATGTGCTCCGGCCCCACTCCCCACTTCGCGGTGACGGCGGCCTCGTCGAACCATACGGGCTCACCCCGTACATTGGTCGCGAGCACCCGCACCTTCGGGCCGACCAGCTGGAGCATGTCCTTGTCGCCCGTGACCAGCACCATCTGGACCGGCTCCGCGCGCATCTTCTCGACGAGTGTGCCCATCACGTCGTCGGCCTCGAAGCCCGGCACCTCCAGGAGCGGGAGGCGCAGCGCCTCGAAGAGCGTCTTGACGTAGGGGATCTGGCTGCGGAGATCGTCGGGCGTCGCCGCACGCGTCTCCTTGTAGGACGGCAGCTTCTCCTCCCGGAAGGTGGGACCCGGCGGATCCCACGCCACCGCCACGTACTCCGGGTTCTCCTCGCGCAGGAGCTTCCAGAGCATCGTGGACATCCCGAAGATGGCATTCGTCAGCTGGCCCCTCGAGGTGCGGAAGTCGTACGGCAGCGCGTGGTAGGCGCGGTAGAGATAGCCCGGCGCGTCCACGACGAAGAAGCGTGCGCTCACGCCGGCACCACACGGTCGTAGAGCGCGCGCACCCAGGCGGTGCGCCGCTTGTACGCCTCGAGGAACTCCTTGCGCGACGGGTACTCGAGGCTCTTGGCCAGGCGTGCGGGTATGGGGCCCGCCGGCTCCAGCGTGTCGGCGGGCCGCGCGCCGAAGAGCCGCAGGTCCGCCGACACTCGGCGGAGGAAACGGTAGTGCTCCGCGAGCGTCTCCGCGTCGTCGGGCGGCAGGAGGCCGGCCCTGCCGATGTGGCCGAGCGCGGTCACGGTATGGGGGCTCGTGATGGCCGGATGCCGCCTCCCGTGCGTCATCTGGATGGCCTGGGCGATGAACTCCACGTCCACCAGCCCCCCGCGACCGAACTTGACGTGGAGCCGTCCCGGCGTCTCCTTGCCGAGCTCCTTTTCCATCCGGCCGCGCAGCTCGCGCATCTCCTTGAGGTCGGGCGGCGGTGCATCCGGCCCATGGACGAGGGCGCGGATCTCCCGCCTCACCGCGCGACCGAGCCGGCCGTCACCGCCCACGAGCCGTGCGCGGGTGAGAGTCTGGCGCTCCCACGGGTCCGCCCACTCGCGGTAGTACTGGCCGAGCGCCTCGACACTGGACGCGAAGCCGCTGCCCTTGGAGCCTGGGCGGAGACGGAGGTCCACGGGCACGACGACGCCGGCCGCCGTCACGTCACCCAGGATCGACGAGAGCGCCTCCACGGCCCGATCGTAGAACACATGAGCCTCGACCCGCTCGGATCCGTCCGTCTCCCCTGCCCCGCCATACACGACGAAAAGATCGAGGTCGGAGCCCGTCGACAGCTCGCGCCCGCCGAACTTGCCCAGGCCGATGATGCACGCGGGGATCAAACGGCCCGCGGCGTCCCGCGGCACGCCGAAGGCCTCGGCCGTCTCGCCGAGGGCCATCAGCCACCCGGCTCCCAGCGCCGCCTCGGCGAGCGCCGTCATCTCGCGCGAGAAGCTCTCGGCATCCGTGACGCCCAGGAGCATCCTCCAGGTGATCCCGAGCTCCTCGGCCTGCTTGAGCCGGCGCAGCCGGTCCATCCGCTCGGGCAGCATGAGCCGCGGTCCCAGCGCCGGCGCCAAGGCCCGTCTGAACTCGGCGCGGCGGCGAGGAGCCGCGAAGGTCACCGGGTCAGCAAGGCCCGTCAGCAGCTCCGGCTGAGTCAGCAGGAGCTGAGTCAGGAGCTCGCCCCGGGCGCAGAGCTTGACCAGATTGGCGAGGAGGTCCGGGTGCCCGGCCAGCAGCTCGAGGTAGGCCGTGCGCGGGCCGGTGGCGGCCACGAAGCGCTCGAACTGGTTGAGCGCCTCGTCGGGGTCGGGGCTCTGCCAGAGCGCGTCGAGCAGCACGGGGAAGATCGCGTGGAGCGCGCGGCGCAGCGGCTCGGCGTACGGGACGAGCGGCCGTCCCTCGAGGACCAGTCGCAGGTTCTCGCGGGCGCGGTCGGGGTCGGCGAAGCCGGTCGCCTTGAGCGCGGTGTAGGTCGGGATGCGGGGCGCGGGCGCCCGCGCCTTGGGCGGGGCGGCGAAGAAATCGCTGAAAGCCCCGTGCACGCCGCGAGTCACGCGGCGGTATTCGGCCTCGAAGCCGCGCCGCGCGGCGACGGGCACCGCGGTGCTCCCGAGCCGGCGGGCGAGGCGCGCGAGGGCAGCCGGCTCCTCGGGCAGCGTGTGGGTCTGGAACTCGTCGACGATCTGGAGGCGGTGCTCGACCGTTCTCAGGAAGCGAAGCGCCTCGCCGAGGAAGCGCCCGAGCGACTGCGGCAGGTAGCCGCGCTCGGTCAGGCGGAAGATGGCGCGCAGGCTGTTCCGCTCGCGGAGCCACGGATCGTCCCCCGAGTAGAGGAGCTGGAGTGCCTGGACCAGGAACTCGACCTCGCGGATGCCGCCCACGCCCAGCTTGACGTGGCGCCGCTGGACGCCCTTGGCGCGAAGGGACTTGTCGATCTGCGCCTTCATGCCGCGCACCTCGGCGACGATCTCGGGATCGAGCCCGGGGCGGAATACGAAGGGGCGGACGAGGTCGAAGAAGCGCGCGGCCACGCCCGGGTCGCCCGCGCAGAAGCGTGCCTTGATCAGCGCCTGCCGCTCCCACAGCTCCGCCCGCTCCTCGAGGTACCCGCGGTAACCGTCGAGCGAGAGGATGACGCCACCTGACCGCCCCTCGGGACGGAGGCGCAGGTCCACGCGGAAGGCATAGCCCTCGTCGGTTACGGACTCGAGCGCTTCCACGATGGCCCTCGCGCCGCGGGCGAAGTAGTCGCCGTTCGGCACGCGCCCCTCGGAGCCGCCCGTGGTCAGGCCGTCGTCGCCGTACACGAAGATGAGGTCGATGTCGGAGGAGTAGTTCAGCTCGTCGCCGCCAAGCTTGCCCATGCCGATCACGGCGAGGCCGGTGGGGGTCCCGTCCTCCGCCCGCGGCTCCCCGTACCGTCGCCGCAGGTCCTCCTCGGCCAGGCGCCACGCCGCCCCGAGGCAGACATCGGCCAGCCGCGAGAGCTCTTCGGTGGTGACGGTGAGGTCGGCGTCGCCCAGGATGTCGCGACACCCGATGCGGAGAAGCTGGCGGTACTTGAAGCGGCGGAGCGCGTTCCAGCGCGCTTCGGGACGGTCGAAGGCTCGAACGCTCTGCTCGAGCTCGGTCTCGAGCTCGTCGGCGAGCCACTGCCGCATGGTGTCGGGCTCGAGGAGCCACAGCAGCAGCGTGGGCCGGCGTCTCAGCGTGTCGGCCAGGAACTGGCTCGTGCCCCCGAGCTTCGCCAGGAGGTGGAGCGCGCCCGGGTGAGTCTCCAGCAGCCGGAACAAGGCGGCGCGCTC
>JBKPBU010000340.1:0-1764 GCA_046727015.1 Candidatus Methylomirabilota bacterium
CCTCCGCCCGGACGCCCGCCGCCGCTACGGCCGCCGCCCGGGCCCCCGCGCCCGCCGCCCGGTCTTCCCCCCCGCGCGGCCATGCGCGCGCGCTTCTCGTCGGCATAGCGCCGTCGCTCTTCACTGGTCGGCTTGATCTCCGGCAGGATCCAGTCGTCCTCCGCCCACTCGACGGGGATCTTCTCGCCGATGAATTTTTCGATGGGCTCGATCTGGAGGGCGCCCGTCTCGTCGGCAAGGCTGATCGATTTGCCGGTGGCGCCCGCGCGCGCGGTGCGCCCGATCCGGTGGACGTAGTCCTCCGGATCCTGGGGCATGTCCCAGTTGACGACGTGGGTCACCCCTTCGATGTGCAGGCCGCGCGAGGCGACGTCCGTCGCCACGAGAATGGGCAGCTCGCCGTTCTTGAAGTCGTTCAGGATCTTGAGCCGCTTCTTCTGCTCCACGTCGCCGGTCAGCGCCTTGGCCTGCCAGCCGTTGCGCGCCAGCCGGTCCTCGAGGCGGCGCGCTTCCTCTCGCGTGTTCGAGAACATGAGGATACGGCTGCCGCCCTCGCGCTTGAGGAGACCCAGGAGCAGGCCGAACTTCTCCTCGCGCCCCGCGTGGTAGAGCACCTGGACGACGTTCTCGGCCGTCTTCTGGAGCGGCGTGACGGAGATCTGGGTCGGGTTGTTCATGAATTCCCAGGTCAGCTCCATCACGCGAAAGGACAGGGTCGCCGAGTAGAGGAAGGACTGGCGCTTCTCCGGCTTGGGCAGCTTGCGCAGGATGAAGCGCAGGTCGGCGATGAACCCCATGTCGAACATGCGGTCGGCCTCGTCGATCACGAGCACTTCGACCCGCTGGGGCGACCAGATGTGCTGCTTGAGATAGTCGATGAGACGGCCCGGCGTGCCCACCAGGATGTCGCAGGCCTCGGTCAGGTCCTCGCGCTGCTTGTTGTAGTCGATGCCGCCGTAGACGGCGCGGATCCTCAGCCCCGTGTGGGCGCCCAGGAGACGGGCGTCGGCCTCGATCTGGACGACCAGCTCGCGCGTGGGCGCGATGATCAGCACGCGCGGCGCGGTCGGGCCGCTCTTGGCCGGGGCGGGATGCCGCAGGCAACGCGTGAAGGCGGCGATCAGGAAAGCCGCCGTCTTGCCGGTGCCCGTCTGCGACTGGCCCGCAACGTCCTTGCCCTTGAGGGCGAGCGGCAGCGTGCCTTCCTGGATCGGCGTCATGGCGACGAAGCCCGCGTCCTGGACGCCGCGCATGACCGGTTCGGGCAGATCGAGTGACTTGAAGTCCATTGGGCTCATGGCGTGGCCCGGGGGCTCATGGCGTGGCCGGCGTCTCCGCGGGCGGCTCCGGCGCCTTGCGCTTCCGCACGGCCAGGCGGGCGCAGATGATGCCGACCTCGTAGAGGATACAGAGGGGGCCCGCCATCAGGGTCTGGTTGATCATGTCGGGCGTTGGAGTGAGTACGGCGGCAACGATGAAGTTGATCAGGATGGCGTACTTGCGATTCTTGGCGAGGAACTGCGGCGTCACGATGCCGATCAGGCTCAGGATCGTGATCACCACCGGCAGCTCGAAGACGAGGCCGAAGGCCAGCGCGAACTTGATCACGAAGTCCGTGTAGGAGGACACCGTGATCATCGGCTTCCAGCCCTTCTCCTGCCCGAAGGTCACGAGGAAGTTCGAGGCGTAGGGGATGATCACGAGCATCGCGAAGGCGCCGCCGATCAGGAAAAGCAGTGAGCCCGCGATGATGAAAGGCGCGGC
>JBKPBU010000341.1:0-1242 GCA_046727015.1 Candidatus Methylomirabilota bacterium
GCGTTGATCCGGCTCGCATCGTAGCCCAGAAGCCCGGAGAGCACCAGCCGGCTGTGCTCGCCCACGCGGTAGGGCGCCGGCCCCGCCGGGTGGGTGGGCCGGCCATCCCAATGATACGGGCTCGCGGTGACCCTGACGTGCCCGCGAGTGGGATGCGTGACTTCGGGGAATGCCTGACGCGCGAGGAGATGAGGATGCGCGATCACCTCGCGGGGCTCCAGCACGGGCGCGGCCGGAATGCGTGCGGCCGTGAGCGCGGCCACCGCCTCGTCCACCGTCCGGAAACGCGCGAGCCACTGGGCGATGAGATCGCTGAGCAGGTGCCAGTGCTCGCGGCGCGCCTGCGGCGTGGCGAAGCGCGCGTCGTGGTCCAGCTCGGGCCGGCCCATCATCTGGAGCAGCCGCGGCCAGAGCTCCGCCGAGCCCCCCGTCTGGAGCGCGAGGTGTCGCCCGCCGATCTCGTAGACGCCCATGGCCGGGCGGGGCGAGCCGATCTCCTCTCCGCCGTTGAGGACGGCCGCGAAGGACACGTCGTCGGCCGCGATCAGGGTCTCGAGCATCGAGACGTCGATCCGCGCGCCCACTCCCGTCCGCTGGCGGCGCCACAGCGCGGCCAGGATGGCGCCGAAGGCGTGCGTGCCCGAGAGCACGTCCGCCGCCTGGAGGTTCTGGGACCGCGGCGCCGGTGCATCGCCCTGGTCGAGGTGCATGAGGCCCGAGGCGGCGTTGACGATGTGCGCGAAGGCGGGGCGCTCGCGCCACGGTCCAGTCTGGCCGAAGCCGGAGATGGAGCAGTAGACGAGGTCCGGCTTGCCGGCGGCGAGGCTCTCGTAGTCGATGCCGAGACGCGCGGCGACGCCGGGGGCGAAGTTCTCGACGGCGACGTCGGCCTTCCGCGCCAGGTCCCGGACTATCTCGCGCGTCTCGGGCCGTCCGAGGTCGAGCCCGAGGCTTTCCTTCCCGACGTTGATCCGGGTGAAGTAGCTGCTCTGGTCGTCGCGCCCCGGCTCGAGCTGGAGGTGTCCCTTGCGCATGTCGTCGCCGCCGCCCGCGCGCTCGACCTTGACGACGCGCGCGCCGAGATCGGCGAGGAGGCGCGTGCAGTACGGACCGGCGAGGACGCGCGTGAAATCGAGGACCACGAGGTCCGCGAGGGGAGCGATAGAGTCGGCCACCGGGGAAGTATAGCAGGGCTCGGTTGACGGGCGCGGAACTGCCGCCTACACTCCTCCGCATGATCGA
>JBKPBU010000342.1:0-3012 GCA_046727015.1 Candidatus Methylomirabilota bacterium
ACCACGTTGCCGCCGTAGGCCTTGTAGATGTCGTGCAGGCGCGCCGACACGCGTCCGGACCGGGGCGGCTGGGGAAAGGCGAAGTGGATACGCCGGGCGGACGCGCCCACCTCGATGCGCTCGACCTTCTCGAGCATCTTCACTCGGCTCTGGACCTGGCGCGCCTTGGTCGCCTGGTAGCGGAAGCGGTCGATGAAGCGCTCGATCTCCGCCACGCGCTTGGCCTGGTTGCGCTGCCGCGCCTCCAGCAGGGCGTGCCTGGCCTCCCGCTCGACGAGGTAGTGGTCGTAGTCGCCCACGTACAGCGTCACCGCGCCCTCGGCCATCTCGGCGATGGAGGTGACCATGCGATTGAGGAAGTATCGGTCATGAGAGACCACGACCACGCTGCCGGCGTAGGAGGACAGGAAGCTCTCGAGCCAGGCGAGCGACTCGAGGTCGAGGTGGTTGGTGGGCTCGTCGAGCAGCAGGAGGTCGGGGCGCAGCAGGAGGAGCCGTGCCAGCGCCGCGCGCATCCGCCAGCCCCCCGAGAACTCGCCGAGCGGGCGGTGGGCATCCGTCGACGCGAAGCCCAGACCGCCCAGGATGATCTTCGCCTCGGCCTCGAGGCGGTAGCCGCCGAGAGCCTCGAACCGGTGCTGCACCTCTCCGTAGCGCTCCGTCAGCTCCGGGCCGGCATCCGCCGCGGCCATCAGGGCGGCCAGGCGCTCGAGCTCCGCCTCGAGCCGCCAGACCTCGTCGAATCCGGACAGCGCTTCGGCCAGCACGGTGCCGGCCTCGGTCGCGCCGACCTCCTGGGGCAGGTAGCCCACCGACACGCCGGTGTCCCGGTGCACGCGTCCGGAGTCGGGATCCTCGACGCCCGCCAGGATCCGGCACAGCGTGGTCTTGCCCGTGCCGTTGGGCCCGCAGAGACCGATGCGCTCGCCCCGGCCGATGCGCCACGACACCTCGCGGAGCAGGCTCTGCCCGCCGTACCCCTTCGAGACGGCGTCGAGCGCGATCACGCGGCGCCTACCCCATCGTCTGGACGCGGTCCGGCGCGATCGTGAAGATCACGCGCACCTCGCCCGGCTTCCGGTTCGCGTAGTCCTTGCCCGTGTACTTCTTCGCGAGCGAGTCGATGTGGGCGTCCGCGCCCGACTCCGTCACGTCGGCGACGCGGCCCTTGACCTGCACGTACCGGTAGGGGTTGTCGGGATCCATGATGGACAGGGCCACGGACGGGGTGCGGCGGAGGTTCTTGTCCTTCACCCGTCCCTTGGCCGTGTTGATGCGGAAGCGCGACCCGTCCCACTCGAACCAGACCGGCGTCAACTGGGGCGTGCCGTCCTTATTGATGGTGGCCAGGTTTGCGAAGGCCTTCTTCTTCGTGAGGAGCTCGTTGAATGCCTCGGGGATCGCGCTCATTGCGTGACTCCTTTCTTGACCTCGTCCATGACGGCGAAAGCGTGGCGGACCGATTTCATGCTGACCGTCCCTCCCATGATGGCGCCGACGTCCAGCGTTTCCGCGATTTCCGCGTCCGTCGCGCCCAGGTGGAGGACCTCCTCCACGCGGTGCTCGATTCAGTCGAAGCAGTTCTGGACCACCGCCACCGTGAGCGCGGTCAGCTCCTTGTGCTTCTTGCTCAGCGCCCCGTCGGAGAACACCCGCTTGCCGACCTCGCCCACCGCCGCCGGCACCTTCATCGTGCTCTTGGCGATGAGACCATTCAGTCGCTTCCGCTCCTGGTTCTTCTCGTGGAGATGGATCATGCGCCCTCCTTGGAGGGTTCGTGTGGGGGAAGCTCGTCGGAGGAGGATTCGTCGGTGAGCACGCGGGCGCGGACCTCGGCCAGCCCGCGGAGGGCCAGCAGCAGGTGGATCATGCAATGCTGGACCAGGGTCGCGTCCTGCGCGGTGGGATCGGCCATCCACGCCCGTGCCCACTCGCGGTTTTCGGCTTTCAGGCCGAGCGTCGGCGACAATCGCTCGAGGCGGAGCAGCAGGTCGTCGGCAGGCAGCCCGGCCGCCCGAAGCCGGGCGACCACGGCGCCGCGCACGGCTGCGTTCCACATGCCCGTCAGCGCCTCGAGCAGCGCCGCGTAGCAGGTCGTCTCCGGCTTCAGCTTGAGGCGCTCGACCACCACCGCCAAGATCGGGTGGATGACGGGCTCGCCCTCTTCATCCACGCCGGAGAGTCCGGCCAGCATCGGGTCCCGTCCCGGCTCGGGCAATTGCTCGAGGAGATCGAGAAGCTCGGCCACAGACACCGGCGGCAACCCCGCCAGCCGATCGAGAAGCGGCGCGTCGCCTGCCACGTCACGTCCCCGAGGGCGCCACGGGCTCCTGGGCAACTGCCAGCTCACTCGCCTGTCCCGCAGGAACGAGGAAGGCGGATGCGAGCGCCACCAGGGCGACCACGAGCCCCACCACGAAAACGCTTCCCACGGCGTGCGCCATCGCCGGCCGCATCTGGCCGAGGACATCGGCGCCCAAACTGGCGCGCGTCACAGGATTGACGATCTGGTCGGGATGAGCGACGACATCGCGCAGCCGGGCCTGCAGCCCCGGGGGCGCCGCCGCCAGCAGCGCGGAGAGCTCCTGATGGAGGCGCTGGGCCATGATGGATCCCATCACCGCCACCCCCACCGCGCCCCCGATGCTGCGGAAGAAGCCCGTGACCGAGGTCGCGGAGCCGAGTACCGAGCGGGGGACAGCGCTCTGGACCGCGATCAGCATCGGCACGAAGACGAGCCCCATGCCCACCCCGGCGAGGCTGATGTCGCGCATCGCGGCGCCGCGCGTGAGCGAGTCGTTCCAGCCCGCGAGCAGCACGAACGCCGCGGTCAGGAAGCACATGCCGGTCACCACCACCGAGCGGTAGCCGACGCGCAGCACCAGGCGCGCGGCCACGATGGAGCAGACGACCCACCCGAACACGAAGGGCACGAGCACGAAGCCGGCCTGCATCGCGCTGCTTCCGGTCACGGCCTGGAGATAGAGCGGCACGAAGGTGATGGCGCCGAAC
>JBKPBU010000343.1:0-2349 GCA_046727015.1 Candidatus Methylomirabilota bacterium
ACGCTGCGCGCGCGGGCCTTTTCTGACGAGCCGATCGGGGCGGCGTATCCGCTCCGGACCATTGCCTTCGGCCAGGGGCCCATCGGGGTGGTGGCGGTGCAGCGTGAGACCCTGTCCATTCCAGACGTGATGCGCGATAGCCGGCTGCTCGCCGAGGCGTGGTGGCGGGAGCACGGCCTCACGAGCTTCCTCGGCGTTCCCATCGTTCTCCAGCACCAGCTCCTGGGCGTCCTGGCTCTGTGCGGGCGCGCGCCGTTCCAGCTCGGCTCCGACGAGCGCGAGCTGCTCGAGAGCTTCGTCGCCCAGGCCGCCGTGGCCATCCGCAACGCCGGGCTCTACGCCCAGACCTCCCAACGCCTCGCGCAGACCCGCGCCCTCCTCGAGGTGGCCGAGATCCTCAATTCGACCCTCGAGCCGCGCCACATGCTCAAGCAGGTGACGCAGCGGATCGCCCAGGTCTGCCGCGTGGATCGCTGCAGCATCGAGCGCTGGGAAGGCGACCACGTCCTGCCGCTGATGTCGCAGTTCGCGGACGGGCGCAGGGAGCCCGAGCTGTGGCACGCCTTCGAGACCATGGTGAACGACCTGCCGCGCGACGTTCCCATCCACGCCCAGGCCATGGAGACGCGCCGGCCGGTGATCGTCGCCGACGCCTCGGACACCGAGCTGATCCCGCGGGCATGGATCGAGGCCTTCCACATCAAGTCCTACATGGTCGTGCCGCTCATCCGCCAGGACGAGGTCATCGGCGTCATGACGCTCGACTACACCGACCGCGTCACCCCCTTCGAGCAGTGGCAGCAGGACCTCGGCATGGCCATCGGCAGCCAGGTGGCGCTCGCTCTCGAAAACCAACGCCTCTACGATCTCGTCCAGGAGCGGCTGCAAGAGGCGACGGTGCTCCTCGCGGTCAGCCAGGCGCTTTCAGAGCCCGAAGGCGCCGGCGAGGCCCTGCGCCGCGTGGCCGCGGAGGTCGGCCGCACGCTCGGAGCCGACATGGTGGGCATCTACACGCTGTCGAGCGACAAGAACTCGCTCCTGCCCTCGGCGGGCTGGCATGTGCCCAAGCGGCTGCTGGAAGACTACCGGACGCGTCCGTTCATGCTCGACCGTCTGCCCGTGCTCCGGCAGGTATGGCGAGAGGGACGCGCCGCGTGGTCCGGGGACGTGGGGAACGATCCGCGCATCGACCGGCAGTTCTTCGAAGGCTTCGGCTCTCACTCGGTGCTCTTCGCGCCCGCCCTCGCCGGCGGCGAGCCCGTGGGCGGCGTGTTTCTCGTCTGGTGGGCCACCGGGCGTTCGTTCCCGCCGCAGGAGGTGCGCCTGATCGAGGCCGTCGCCTCCCAGGTCGGGTTGTTCATGGACAACACCAATCTCACGCGTCAGACGCGGCTCCGGCTCGAGGAGAGCGAGGCGCTGCTCTCCGAGCTGTCGGTGCTCCACGACCTCTCGCGCACCGTGACGGGCCAGCTCCGCCAGGACGACGTGGTCGAGGCCATTCAGCGCCAGGTCGCGCGCCTCCTCGACGTCCGCCACATGGTCCTGGCCGTGATCGACGAGGGCGCCGCGGAGCTCACGGCGGTCCTGCGCCTGCGGGACAACGTCCGCGATGCCGAGCCGATGCGGCGCTCGATCCATGCCCGGACGGGGCTCATGCCGAGCGTCGCAACGTCGGGCCGCCCCATCCGGACGGAAGACTACCTGGGCGAGTGCGCGCGCCGTGGTTTGGAGCCGGTGGAGCCGGACCGGGCGCTGCCCCACTGGATCGGCGTGCCGATGCTGGCGGGGACGCAGGTCGTCGGCGTGCTGGCGCTGCGCAGCGCCGACCGGCCGTTCTCCGAAGCCGACGAGCGCGTCCTCACCAACATCGCGGGCCTGGCGGCGCTGGCGCTTCGCAGCGCGCGGCTCTACCAGGACCGCACCCGCGCCTACGAGGACCTGGCGCTGGCCCAGGATCAGCTGGTGCGGAGCGAGAAGCTCCGCGCGCTGGGCGAGATGGCTTCGGGCGTCGCCCACGACTTCAACAACCTCCTGGCCGCGATCCTGGGCCGCGCCCAGCTCCTGCTGCATCGAGTGGCCGATCCCACGGCGCGCCAGTGGCTGCACATCATCGAGCGCTCGGCGGCGGACGGGGCGAAGACGGTGCGCCGGCTTCAGGAGTTCACCCGCATCCGCCGCGACCAGCCCGCGGTGGCGGTGGACCTGAATCAGGTCATCCGCGAAGCGCTCGAGCTGACCGAGGCCGCCTGGCGGCTCGAGCCGCCGCGGCGCGGGATCCTCATCGAGACGGTGAGCGACCTTGCGCCCGATCTGCCGACGACCCTCAGTGACCCGGCCGAGCTGCGCGAG
>JBKPBU010000344.1:0-2935 GCA_046727015.1 Candidatus Methylomirabilota bacterium
CGGGACCACGCGGCGCGCGGCCAAGATGGTTTGCCTCGACCTCGACCACCCGGACGTGATGCAGTTCATCCGCTGGAAGGTGGTCGAGGAGCAGAAGGTGGCCGCCCTCGTGGCCGGTTCGCGGCTGGGCAAGCGGCGGCTCCAGGCGCTCCTGCAGGCGGCCCGGATCGGCGACCGGATCGAAGCGGACCCCAAGCAGAACGCGGGCTTGCGGGCGGCGGTGCGCGAGGCCCGGGCAGCCTTCGTGCCCGAAGCCTACATCCAGAAGACGCTCCAGCTGGCCGCCGGGGGTGCGACCGAGATCGTCTTCCCCGAGTACGACACCGACTGGGACAGCGAAGCCTATCTCACCGTGTCCGGGCAGAACTCCAACAACTCCATCCGGGTCACCAACGATTTCTTCAAGGTCCTGGACAAGGGCGGCGACTGGGAGCTGAAGCGCCGGACCGACGGCAAGGTCGCGAAGACAATTCCGGCCGCGGAGATCTGGAACGAGATCGCATACGCGGCGTGGGCCTGCGCCGATCCGGGCGTGCAGTACGACACGACCATCAACGAGTGGCACACCTGCCCCGAGAGCGGGCGTATCAACGCCAGCAATCCCTGCAGTGAATATATGTTCCTCGACGACACGGCGTGCAACCTGGCGTCCGTCAACCTGGTCAAGTTTCTGCGGCCCGATGGCAGCTTCGACATCGAGGGCTTCCGCCACGCCTGCAGGCTCTGGACGATTGTGCTCGAGATCAGCGTGCTCATGGGCGCCTACCCGAGCCCGGTCATCGCCGAGAAGAGCTGGGAGTTCCGGACGCTGGGGCTGGGCTACGCCAACATGGGTACGGTGCTGATGCGGAGCGGCATTCCCTATGACTCCGCGGAGGCCGCGGCCCTCTGCGGCTCGATCACAGCCATCATGCACGGCGAGGCGTACGCCACCTCGGCCGAGATGGCCAAGGACCTCGGCCCCTTCCCCAGCTACGCCAAGAACCAGGCGTCTATGCTGCGCGTGATTCGGAACCACCGGCGCGCCGCGTACCACGCGCCCAAGGGCGACTACGAGGGGCTCAGCATCACGCCCGCGGGCATCGACCCCGAGCACTGCCCGCCGAGGCTGCTCCAGGCCGCGCGCGAGACCTGGGACCGCGCGCTCGAGCTGGGATATGCCCACGGCTTCCGCAACGCCCAGGTGACGGTGCTGGCGCCGACGGGCACCATCGGCCTCGTCATGGACTGCGACACCACGGGCATCGAGCCCGACTTCGCCCTGGTCAAGTTCAAGAAGCTGGCGGGCGGAGGCTACTTCAAGATCATCAACCAGAGCCTGCCGGTGGCGCTCCAGGCCCTCGGCTACCCGCCGAACCAGATCGAGGAGATCGTGGACTACTGCGTCGGGCGCAAGACGCTCGAGGGCGCGCCCTTCATCAACCACGACACGCTCCGGGCCAAAGGCTTCGACGACGAGGGGCTGGCGCGGCTCGAGGCCGCCGTCGAGGGCGCCTTCGAGATCCAGTTCGTCTTCAACTCCTGGACGCTGGGCGACGGCTACGTCGCCGAGAAGCTCGGCATCAACGACGCGCAGCTCGCCGAATGGAACGGCAACCTGCTCCGCGCCCTGGGCTTTGCCCCGGCGGAGATCGAGGCCGCCAACGACTACTGCTGCGGCACCATGACGGTCGAGGGCGCGCCCTACCTCAAGCCCGAGCACCTGCCGGTCTTCGACTGCGCCAACCGCTGCGGCCGCAAGGGGCAGCGCTTCATCGCCGTGGCGGCCCACATCACCATGATGGCCGCCGCCCAGCCCTTCCTGTCGGGGGCGATCAGCAAGACCATCAACATGCCGCAGGACGCCACGGTCGAGGAGGTCAAGGACGCCTACCGCGCATCGTGGCAGTCCATGCTCAAGGCCGTCGCGCTCTACCGCGACGGCTCCAAGCTCTCCCAGCCGCTGAACACCGTCAGCGACGACGAGGAGGTGGCCGCGGCGGCCGACGTGGAGAAGGTGGCCGAGCGCATGACCGAGCGCGTGGTGACGAAGTACCTGCGCGAGCGGCACCGGCTGCCGGATCGCCGCGCGGGCTACACCCAGAAGGCCGTCGTCGGCGGCCACAAGGTCTACCTCCGCACGGGCGAATACGAGGACGGCTCGCTGGGCGAGGTCTTCCTCGACATGCACAAGGAGGGCGCGGCCTTCCGCTCTCTCATGAACTGCTTCGCCATCGCCATCTCGCTGGGACTCCAGCACGGGGTGCCGCTCGAGGAGTTCGTGGACGCCTTCGTCTTCACCCGCTTCGAGCCCAACGGCATGGTCAAGGGCAACGATCGCATCAAGATGTCCACTTCGGTCATCGACTACGTCTTCCGCGAGCTGGCCATCACCTACCTCGGCCGCACCGATCTCTCCCATGTCGCCGAAGAGGACCTGCGCAGCGACACGGTCGGGGCCAAGATCGCCCCGCGCGGCGCTCCGCGGGTCGAGCCGCCCGCGCCGGCCTTCGAGCTGCCCGTGGCCGCGCCGCTGACCGCACGCGCCGCGATGCCGATCACCGGCGGGAGCGGCGAGCTGGCACAGGCCAAGGTCCTCTCGGCCTCCGAGATGGCGCGCCTCAAAGGCTACGAGGGCGATTCCTGCGGCGACTGCGGCCAGTTCACCATGGTGCGCAACGGCACGTGCCTCAAGTGCATCACTTGCGGCACGACTACGGGCTGCTCCTGATAGTTCAGTGAGTTAGGTACTCGGCCCCCGGATTGTCCGTCTTTTGTCCGTGAGACGAAGGCGACAATCCGGGCGGCGCCGGCCAGCCACAGAACGCTATGGGCTAGTGCGGCGAGGAGCACCACGCCCGTGCCAGTGAGGAACGTGCGTCGGTCCATCACTCGATCACCTGATCCGCCCGCTGCAAGAGCGCCGCCCGCATAGTCAGGCCTACCGCCGGCGCGG
>JBKPBU010000345.1:0-3877 GCA_046727015.1 Candidatus Methylomirabilota bacterium
CCTCGAGGACATCCGGGCGGTCCACGGTGCCGATCTGTCGACAGACCTCGAGGCGATGCAGGAGCTGCGGCTCGGAGCCGAGGCCGCGAAGTGCCGGTTGTCGTCCGAGGAGCGAACCGTGCTGACCATCCCGTTCGAGCGGTTCACCTACCGGCGCCAGATCGAGCGCGCCGAGCTCGAAGGGCTCATCGCGCCTCTCGTGGACTCGACGCTGGGCCCCTGCCGGATGGCGCTCAAGGACGCGGGCCTGGAGGCCGGACAGATCGACGAGATCGTCCTGGTCGGGGGGTCGACCCGGGTGCCGCTCGTGCGGCAGCGGGTCCAGGCGCTCTTCGGCAAGACGCCGCACAGCCAGCTGAACCCCGACGAGGTGGTGGCCCTCGGCGCGGCGGTGCAGGCCCAGATCCTCGCCGGTGGCATCACGGATATGCTGCTGCTCGACGTCACGCCGTTGTCACTCGGCATCGAGACGCTCGGCGGCATCGTCAGCATCCTGATCTCGCGCAACACGACCATCCCCACCGTGGCCAAGGAGTACTTCACGACGTCGGTGGACGGCCAGACGGCCGTGGACATGCACGTGCTGCAGGGGGAGCGCGAGCTCGCCAAGGACAATCGCTCGCTCGCGCGCTTCGACCTCTCCGGGATCGATCCCATGCCGGCGGGGATGCCCAAGATCGAGGTGACCTTCCTCATCGACGCCAACGGCATCCTGCAGGTCCAGGCCAAGGAGCTCCGGACGGGCAAGGCGGCGTCCATCGAGGTCAAGCCGACCTATGGTTTGAGCGAGGCGCAGGTCGCGCAAATGGTGGAGGACTCCTTCACCTTCGCCGAGGAGGACGTCAACGCCCGGCTCCTCATCGAGACCAAGACCGAGGCCGAGACCGTGATGAACCACGTCAGGCGGGCGCTCAAGCAGGGGGGCCACCTGGCGAGCCCCGAGGAGCTTCGCACGATCAGCCACGCCATCGACGCGCTCCGGGCCGTCGAGTGCGGCACCGATCGGGACGCCATTCGGGAGCGCACCATCGACCTGAACAAGGCGACCGAGCGTCTCGCCGAAACGATGATGGACGCGGCAGTCAGGGGAGCCGTCACCTCGAAGCGCGCGGACCAGATCCTGGAGCAGAAGTGATGGCTACCCACAAGGTGACCTTCCTGCCGCTGAACGTCACGGTGGAGGTCGACGATAGCAAGTACCCGCTGGCCGACCACGGCCGGCCGGGCTCCCTGCTCGACATCGCGCTGGCCAAGGGCGTCCATCTCGAGCACAACTGCGGCGGCAGCTGCGCCTGCACCACCTGCCACGTCATCGTGCGCGAGGGCGAGCAGAACCTCTCGCAGATGGAGCAGGACGAGGAGGACCGCCTCGACACCGCGGAAGGGCTGACCCTCCACTCGCGACTCGGCTGTCAGGCCATCGTGCGAGGAGACGTGGTGGTGGAGATCCCCAAATGACCAACATGACCTGGCCAACATGAACTGGAAAGACGCCGAGGACATCGCGCTCGCCCTCATGGAAGCGCATCCGGATACGGATCCGCTGTCGGTCCGCTTCACGGACCTTCACAAGTGGGTGGTGGCGCTGCCGGGCTTCAGCGATGATCCGAAGGGCTCGAACGAGGGCATCTTGGAGAAGATCCAGATGAAGTGGCACGAAGAGTACCAGGACAGGTAGCTACCAGGTCACGACATGATCGCTTGCAAAGATCAGGTCCAGCAGGGCGTTGTAGTCGAAACCGGGGCCGAGGCGCTTGACCTCAGCGCCGGTGGGGAGGAGCGCGCCTGCCCCGTCCAGGAGCACGACCGTCACCCGGGCGCCGGGCTGGCGCATCTGTTGCTCGATCACGGTGCGGGCGAGCGGCGGCGAGTCGGGCTTGACGAGATGGAGGAAGCTGGCCATCAAAACAAGAGGTACCGTTGGGCCTTGGCCACGAGCGCGGCAATACCGTCCGGCGTGATGGGTGCCACCGGATGTCCGTCGGCATTCCAGGACGCCTCCGCCGGGGCCGCGTCCTTCTCGACGTGGAAGGAGACGCCGAGCTTTTTGAGCGCGGCGCGGAACTTGGCGATGTCGTCGCCGTCCACGAGGTCGTCGGTATCCTCGTCGAGGAGGTGGACGGCCGGGCCGGTCAGCACGATGTCGAGGGGTGTCTCGCCGGCGACGATGCCGAGCGCGATGCGCATGGCCTCGTTCGCGCGGTGGGAGACACGGGGGTCTTCGGAGATGAGGACGAGGACGGGCTGCCGTGCGGCCACGCTAGTTGAGCGCGATGAAGCGATCGGTGGCGTTGACGATGTCGGACAGCACCACGAGGCCGCAGTTGGTGGCCTTGTCGGACAGCGGCTGGCGGCGCTTCTGGCACCCGTAGGCGCAGACGAACAGCTTGGCGCCCCCATCGGCCAAGGCCTGCACGCGCGGATCTTCCACGCCGGCCACGCCGTCGTCGATCAGGTAGAGATACACCTCGGCGCCGCGCTCGAGCGCCGCGCGACCGAGGCCGACGGCGGTGTCGAGGTTGGGATGCCCGGGCGCCGTCGAAACCATGAGACCGAGCTTACGCTTCGTCAGCTCCATGACGGGGCCGAGCGTAGCATCCACCGAGAGGAGCGTCAATGAACCGCAGGGTCTATCTCGATCACAACGCGTCCACACCGGTGCACCCCGAGGTGCTCCAGGCGATGCTGCCTTACTTCAGCGAGCACTTCGGCAATCCTTCCAGCGTCCACGGCTTCGGTCGCGACGCGCGCGATGGGATGGAGACGGCACGCGAGCAGATCGCGGGCTTCCTCAAGGTCTCCAAGGACGAGATCGTCTTCACCTCCGGCGGCACCGAGTCGGACAATCTCGGCATCAAGGGCCTCGCCGCCGCCAGGCGCGCGGGGCATATCATCACCTCGCAGATCGAGCACCACGCGGTGCTGCGGACGGTGCAGACGCTCGAAGAGCAGGGATTCTCCGCGACCTATCTCCCCGTGGACGGCTTCGGCATGGTCGATCCCGATGACGTCCGGAAGGCCCTGCGGCCCGACACGATCCTCGTGTCTCTCATGGGCGCCAACTCGGAGGTCGGCACGCTCCAGCCGATCCGGGAGATCGGCCGCATCACGCGCGAAGCGGGCGTCCCCCTGCACGTGGACGGCGTCCAGACGTTCGGCAAGGTGCCGATGGACGTGGATGCTTTCGGGATAGATCTCCTGTCCTTCTCCGGGCACAAGATCTACGGCCCGAAAGGAATAGCCGGCCTGTTCATTCGTAAAGGCACGAAGATGGCGTCGATCCAGCACGGCGGGGAGCACGAGCGGCGCCGGCGCGCGGGCACCGAGAATGTCGCGGGGATCGTCGGTCTGGGCAAAGCCGTCGCGGTCCGCGCCCGCGACATGGCCGACGAAACGGTGCGGCTGACCGCGCTCCGAGACCGGCTGTGGCAAGGCGTGCGGGCCGGTGTGGAAGAGGTACGTCTCAACGGACATCCGACGGAGCGGCTGCCGGGCACCTGCAACATGTGCTTCCACAACATCGAGTCGGAATCGGTCGTGCTGGGCCTCGATCTCAAGGGCATCGGCGTCTCGGCCGGTTCGGCCTGCACCTCGGGCAATGTCGAGCCCTCGTACGTGCTGGTGGCCATGGGCATTCCCGTGGACTGGGCGATGGGTTCCGTGCGCTGCTCGCTTGGCCGCGGGACCACCGGCGAGGACATCGAGTACGTGATCGAGGCGACGGTGTCTCTCGTGGCCAAGCTGCGGGGCCTCTCGCCCGTCAAGGCCTAGTGCAGTACAGCGACACGCTCATCGACCACTTCCGCAATCCGCGCAACGCGGGCATGATGCGTGAGCCCGACGGGGTGGGCGAGGGCGAGTTCGCGCAGTGCATGGA
>JBKPBU010000346.1:0-3813 GCA_046727015.1 Candidatus Methylomirabilota bacterium
GCTCGCTTCGTCGAGCCGGCGCGCGTCTCCCAGGCGCAGGCTGGCCACGGGCGTGTTGGGCTGACGCGCCGAGGCCTGCCGCGCCTGCTCGACGTGAAGCGGCATCGCGTCAACGAGATGGACGGAATAGCCACGCGCGGCGAGCCAGGCCGCATAGACGCCGGGGCCGCCGCCCACGTCGAGGATGGTGCCGGGCGGCGGAGGCAGGTGGCGAAGAATGATCTCCTGCGTGCGCGCGAGCTCGATCAGCCCGTGAGTCTTGGAGAGCCGCGTGCTTTCGCCGCGTCGCTCATAGTAGGCCTTGATCTCGCCTGGAAGCGGCTCGAATTCCGCCATGCGTTCGGTTGTACCACGAGGGAGATTCGGGTATCGTGTCGCCATGCATTCCCGCTGGGACGACGTCGTGGCGAAAAACCTCGACGGCCTCGACCTTCTCGTCTACGCGTCGCGGCTGATCGGCGCAGAGACGTCGCTGGTCGTGTGGGGCGGGGGCAACACCTCGATCAAGCGCGCAGAGCGCGATTTCCGGGGCCGCGAGACCCGCGTGCTGCGCGTGAAGGGATCCGGATCGGACCTCAAGAGCATCGAGAAGAAGCATTTCCCCGGCGTGCGCATGGACGATATCCTGGCTCTCCTCGAGCGCGCGGACATGGGCGATCAGGAGATGGTCGACTACCTGGCGCACGCGCTCCAGGAGCCGGCGAGCCCGCGCCCCTCCATCGAGACCCTGCTCCACGGTTTCCTGCCCGCCGAGGCGGTGATCCACACGCACGCGGACGCCATCGTGTCGCTGACCAACAACGATCGCGCAGCTGCGGTCCTGCGTGAAGTCTACGGCGCCGACGTCATCGCGATTCCGTACCGGCGTCCGGGCTTCCTCATCTCGCGCGAGGTCGCCCAGACCTTCGAGCGCCATCCGAAAGCCAAGGCGCTGCTCCTCGAGAAGCACGGGACGATTTGCTGGGGCGCCACCGTCAAGGACGCGTATCTCTCGACGATCGAGCTGATCAGCCGGGCCGAGGAGGCCATCGAGTATCGCGCGAAGGGCCGGGCGCGCTTCGGCGGCGCCGCGGTGGCGGCCGCGTCACCCGAGGAGAGGCGGCGCGTCGCGCTTGCCATAGCGCCCGCGCTCCGGGGGCTCGTCGGGCGGGACCGACGCGTGGTCCTGGCCTTCGACGATGCCCCCGACGTCCTCGAGTTCGCATGCTCGAGGGAGGCGGCCGCGCTCTCGACGATCGGTCCCGCCACCCCCGACCACACCATCTACACGAAGAGGCTGCCCTGCTTCGCGCGCTTGGAGGACCCGCGGGATCCCGACTCCGTCATCGCGGGAATCAAGGCGTCGGTGGAGCGCTTCGTCGCGGAGTACACCGGCTACTTCAATTCCTACAATACCGGCGGCGCCGCGCTGACGGATGCCTTCCCGCGCGTGATCACGGTGGCCGGGCTCGGGATGTTCACGACCGGCAAGGACCGCCGCACCGCGGGCATCGTGAGCGACATCTACCACCACACGATCTCCGTCCTGGGGGCGGCGACGTCTTTCGGCGCGTACGCCTCGCTGACCGCGAAAGACGCGTTCGACGTCGAGTACTGGCCGCTCGAGCTCTACAAGCTCAGCCAGGCGCCTCCGGAGAAGGAATTGGCGAGGCGCATCGCGCTGGTGACGGGCGGCGCCTCCGGGATCGGCCGCGCGGCCGCGTTTCGCCTCGCCGCCGAGGGGGCTCACGTGGTCGTCGCCGACCTGGACGCCGCCGGGGCGCGGAAGGTCGCGGAGGAAGTCGTCGCCGGGACGGGCGCCGGTCGGGCCATCGGCGTCGGGATGGATGTGTCGAATGAAGCCTCGGTGACCGCCGGATTCGAGGAAGCGGTGCTGGCGTATGGCGGCCTCGACATCGTGGTCTCCAACGCCGGCATCGCGCATTCCTCACCCGTGGACCAGATGACGCTCGCGGACTGGGAGCGCTCCTTCGCCGTCAACTCCACCGGCCACTTTCTCGTGGCGCGCGAGGGGATGCGCGTGCTCAAGGCGCAGGGGCTGGGGGGCGCCTTCGTCTTCGTCGCCACCAAGAACGTGATGTCGCCGGGCAAGGACTTCGCCGCGTACTCGGCCGCCAAGGCGGCGGAGGCGCAGCTGGCCAAGGTGCTGGCGCTGGAGGGCGGACCGCACGGCATTCGGTCAAACATCGTCAATCCCGACGCCGTCTTCCGCGATTCCAAGCTCTGGTCTGACGACGTGCGCCGCGAGCGCGCCCGCGCGCAGGGCATCACCGTCGCCGAGCTCGAGGACTTCTACCGCAAGCGCAACATCCTGGCCGCGCCCATCCTGCCCGAGGACGTGGCGGAGGCCGTGCTCTTCCTGGCCTCCGACCGCTCGGCCAAGACCACGGGCTGTACCATCACGGTGGACGGCGGGGTCAAGGACGCCTTCCCGAGATAGGCGATGCCGCCCATCCGC
Source organism: Candidatus Methylomirabilota bacterium (assembly GCA_046727015.1). Taxonomy (GTDB): domain Bacteria; phylum Methylomirabilota; class Methylomirabilia; order Rokubacteriales; family CSP1-6; genus AR37. The sequence continues at coordinate 2,459 of JBKPBU010000346.1, forward strand.
TTCGGCGCCTTTCTGATGCCGCATCCACCTGAAGAGCAGTTCGCGATCGCGCGGCGCGTGGACGCGCTCGGCTTCGATTCGATCTGGACGGGGGATCACGTCTCCTTCCACCACGCGCTCTACGAATCGCTGACGCTCCTCGCCTCGTACATCGGCATCACGAGCCGGGTCAAGCTCGGGGTCGGCGTCTATCTCCTCGCCCTGCGCCATCCGACGGTCGCGGCCAAGATCACGTCGACGCTCGACGCCCTCTCGGGCGGGCGGCTCATCTTCGGCGTCGGTGTAGGTGGAGAGAATCCGAAGGAGTTCGAGGCCTGCGGCATCCCCCACACGGAGCGCGGCGCGCGCGTCAGCGAGGGCATCGACGTCGTGCGCACGCTCTGGCGCGACTCGCCGGCCAGCTTCAAGGGGCGTTTCACACAGTTCGAGGGCGTGAGCATAGACCCCAAGCCCGTCCAGAGGCCCGCACCGCCCATCTGGGTCGGCGGCCGCTCCGACGCGGCCCTCGCTCGCGCCGGGCGCCAGGGCGACGGCTGGATCTCCTACGTCGTCCAGCCGGAGCGCTACAAGCAAAGCGTCGCAAAGATCGAGGCGGCCGCGTCGGCTGCCGGCCGCTCGCTCGAAGGATTCGCGAAGGGGCACCTGACCTTCATCACGCTCGGCAAGGACTACGAGAGCGCCGAGCGGGTATGGGTCGACCGGCTCTCGAAGCGCTATGCCCAGGACTTCGGGCCGCTCGCCAAGAAGTACGGCATCATCGGCACGGCCGATCAGTGCGCGGAGCAGCTCCAGCGCTACATCGAGGCCGGCTGCACTTACTTCGTGCTCGACGCCATCTGCGACGCGGTTGACGAGGCGCAGCAGATCGAGACCTTCGCCGCGGAGATCCTTCCCAAGTTCCGGGGCGCTTAGGTGGTATTCCTCTCCCCCTCACCCTACCCTCTTCCCCTCCGGGGGCGAGGGAATCAAAAGTCCCTGCTCCAAAAATCTCCCTCTCCCTCTCAGGGAGAGGGCCGGGGTGAGGGTCAGTAGTTGGCAAAACCGCGCGAGTGCCGGGCCGAGATTGCTGTGGTTCGGTGGCCGCGGCCTGAGGTCATCGAAGTGGATCTGCGGATGGTGGAGCCTGCCGAGCTGGACTTCGAGGCGGGGCAGTGGATTTCGGTGCCCTTCGGGCCCACGATCGTGCGGGCGTGGAGCATGCTGTCGTCGCCGGTACGCAGGCGGACGATCACCCTGGCGGTGGACGTGACGCCCGGCGGAATGGGCTCGCAGTGGCTGCGCGCGCTCAAGCCGGGCGACCCGGTGGAGTTCAAGGGGCCGACGGGCGGCTTCACCTTCAACCGCGCCGATCCTCG
>JBKPBU010000347.1:0-3574 GCA_046727015.1 Candidatus Methylomirabilota bacterium
ACCCGTGCCCGCGCGGCCCGCGGCACCCGTCCCGCCCGCGCGTCCCGCCGCCCCGGCCCCTGCAGTGCCCGCCGCACCGGCCGCGCCGCCGAAGGTGGAGGTCAGGGGAGAGCCCAGACCCGAGCCCGGCCCGCCCGAGCCGCCGGTCGAGATCAAGCGCGAGCTGATCAAGCTTCCAGAATCCGTGACCGTCGGCGAGCTCGCGGCCGCCATGCGTCACAAGTCCGGCGAGGTGATCAAGGCCCTCCTCGACCTCGGCGTCATGGCTACCCTCAATGAGGTGTTGGATCCGACGGCGGCCAAGCTGGTCGCCGACAAGTTCTACTTCGACGTCGAGATCCGCTCGCTCGAGGGTGACATCCTCGAGGAGGAGGAGACGGACCCGAGTCAGCTCAAGCTGCGCCCGCCCGTCGTGACCGTCATGGGCCACGTCGACCACGGCAAGACGTCTCTCCTCGACGCCATCAGGACCACCAAGGTGGCGGAGCGAGAGGCCGGGGGCATCACCCAGCACATCGGGGCCTACCAGGTGGAGACCTCCCACGGCAAGGTCACCTTCCTCGATACGCCGGGCCACGAAGCGTTTACGGCGATGCGCGCACGCGGCGCCCAGGCGACGGACATCGTGATCCTCGTGGTGGCGGCCGACGACGGAGTGATGCCGCAGACCGTCGAGGCCGTCAACCACGCCAAGGCCGCGAACGTGCCCATCCTCGTCGCGGTCAACAAGATCGACAAGCCCGGCAGCGACCCCGACCGGGTCAAGCGCGAGCTGTCGAACCTGGGCCTCGTGCCCGAGGACTGGGGCGGCCAGACCATCTTCATCCCGACCTCCGCCAAGCGCGGCGACGGCATCCCGCAGCTGCTCGAGATGACGGCGCTCCAGGCGGAAGTGCTGGAGCTGCGCGCGAACCCGAACCGCGCAGCCCGCGGCGTCATCGTCGAAGGCCGGCTGGACCGCGGCCGCGGTCCGGTGGCGACGGTGCTGATCCAGTCCGGCACGCTCAAGGAGGGCGACGCGGTCGTCATCGGCCAGCACTCGGGCCGGGTGCGCGCCATGTTCAGCGATCGCGGCAAGAAAGTCACCAAGGCCGAGCCCTCGGACCCGGTCGAGGTGCTCGGCCTCTCGGGCGTGCCCCAGGCGGGCGACACGCTCCTGGTCGTCGCCGACGAACGCAAGGCGCGGCAGATCGCGACCGTGCGCGCCGACCGCGACCGGCTCAAGGGCAAGGGCGCCGCGCGCGTCACGCTGGAGGACCTCCACAAGCAGATCGAGGCGGGCGAAGTCAAGGAGCTGCGGCTCGTGCTCAAGGCCGACGTGCAGGGCTCGGTCGAGGCGCTGACGGAGTCTCTGGAGCGGCTCTCGACCGACGAGGTGCGTCTCAAGGTCATCCACGGCTCGGTCGGTGCCGTCAACGAGTCCGACGTCATGCTCGCCTCGGCCTCGAACGCCATCGTGCTCGGCTTCAACGTCAAGGCCGAGCCCAAGGCCACCACCCAGGCCCAGTCCGACGGGGTCGACCTCAGGAACTACAGCGTCATCTACGATGTCATCAACGACGTCCGGGCGGCGCTCAGCGGCATGCTCGCGCCCGAGATCCGCGAGACCGTCCACGGCCGCGCGCAGGTCAAGCAGCTCTTCCCCATCTCCAAGGTCGGGACGATCTTCGGCTGCTCCGTGATCGAGGGCAAGATCATCCGCACCGCCCGCGTCCGCATCAAGCGCGGGGACACCCTGCTCGGCGAGAACACCATCGCGTCCCTCAAGCGGTTCAAGGACGACGTCCGCGAGGTGCTGCAGGGGCTCGAGTGCGGCATCGGCGTCGAGGGGATCAAGGGCGTGCAGCCCGGCGACATCATCGAGGCCTTCACGACCGAGGAAGTCGCTCGGAGCCTCTAGGGTGTCGGCGGCGCGGGTGGCGGTCGGCACCGTCGAGCTGCACCTGCCCGACGTGGGCTCGCTCAAGGGAAAGCGCCACGTCTTGAAGGGCCTCAAGGACAAGCTCCGCCAGCGCTTCGAGATCTCCGTCGCCGAAGTGGACCACCACGACGCCTGGCAGCGGGCCACCCTCGCCGTCGCCTGCGTCTCCGGGAATTCGCGCCACGCCAACGAGGTCATCTCCAAGGCGATGGACTACATCGAGGACAACGTGGACGGATACGTGACGGACATCCAGGTGGAGATCCTCTAGGATGCAGGGGAAGCGGCTCGAGCGGGTGAACCAGCTGATCAAGGAGGAGATCTCCGCGGTCCTCCAGCGCCAGATCAAGGACCCGCGGCTGGGCTTCGTCACGGTGACGGAGGTGGACACGACGGCCGACCTCAAGCTGGCCCGGGTCTATGTCTCCGTCCTCGGGCCCGAGGAGCAGTGGGCCAAGTCGTTCAAGGCCCTCGAGAGCGCCCGCGGCTTCGTGTGGAACTGGCTGCGGAAGCACCTCGACCTGCGCGTGACCCCCCAGCTCGCCTTCCGTCCCGATCGCTCCATGGAGCACGCGGCGCATATCCAATCGCTGCTGGCCGGGCTCCGGGCCGGCGACGCGCCGGCTGGAGACGACGCGTGAGCGGGGAGTTCTCGGTCACGCCTCCGCCCGAGCTGATCGAGAGCCTCTCGAAGCCCTCCGGCACCGTGCTCTGCCTCGGCCACGTCCACCCCGACGGCGACGTCCTGGGCACGCTCTTCGGGCTCGGGCTTGCCCTCGGCGCCGCCGGCACCCCTGTCATTTTCGCCGGGCCGCACCCGGTGCCCGAGTCGCTGTCCTTCTTGCCCGGCGCCGACCGCTGGCAGGTGTGGAAGGCCGCGCCGGAGACGTTCGACGTCATCGTCATGACCGATTGCCCCAATCCCACTCGCTCCGAAGGACTGATCGAGGGAGCGCGCGGGCCGAAGAGCCGGGTGCTCAACATCGATCACCATCCCGACAATCGCCGCTACGGCACGGTCAACTGGATCGATCCATCCGCAGCCGCCACGGGGGAGATGGTCTTCGACCTCGTGCGCGCGCTCGGGCTCCGGGTGACGCCGGCCGTCGCGCTCAACCTCTTCACGGCCATCCATACGGACACCGGCTCCTTCCGCTACTCCAACACGACGCCCCGCACGTTCCGGATCGCCGCGGAGCTCGTCGCGGCCGGGGCCGACCCCGCCCTCGTCTCCGACCGTCTCTACCAGCAACGCGCCGGCGATTCTCTGGTCCAGCTCGGCGAGGTGCTGCGGCGGGTTCAGATCAGCGACGATGGTCAAATCGCCTGGCTCTGCGTGCCGCGCGGTCTCGTCTCGCGCGATTTTCTCGATGCCGAGGATCTGGTCGGCTACCCGCGCTCGGTACGGGGAGTCAAGGTCGCGGTGCTGTTCAACGAGGAGGGGCCGGGCACGGTGAAGGCGAGCCTGCGCGGCAAGGGCGACGTGCCGGTCAACGCTATCGCTCACCGCTTCGGCGGCGGCGGTCACGAGAACGCCGCGGGCTGCACGATCTCCGGCACGCTGGACGAGGCGGTGGCGGCCCTGCTCCAGGCCGTGCGCGAGTCGCTGGTCGCCGCCCGGCCGTGACCCCAGAGCCGATCCCTCCAGAGACG
>JBKPBU010000348.1:0-1241 GCA_046727015.1 Candidatus Methylomirabilota bacterium
GATGACGTGCGCGCCCAGCTGCGCGGCGATCTGCGCGGCGTAGGCGACCACGTCGATGGCGGTCTCGCCCTGCTTGCTGATCGACGACCCGCGCGGGTAGGACCAGACGACCGCGGCCAGGCCATACGACTTGCACTCGGCGATCATCTCCCGGCACTGCTGGTACATGGCCTGCGCGTTGGCCGAGCCCGGGTAGATCGTGAAGCCCGCCGCCACACAGCCGAGCCGGAGCGCGTCCTTGACCGATGCCGTCACCGCGGAGAGCGGATCCTTCTCGTCGTTGAGGACGTCGTGGTTGTTCATCTTGAGGATGAGCGGGATGTCTCCGGCGAACTCGGCCACTCCCGCCTCGAGAAAGCCCAGCGGCGCCGCGTAGGCATTGCACCCGGCGTCGATCGCGAGCTGGAAATGGTAGGTCGGATCGTAGGCACCCGGATTGACGGCGAAGCTTCGCGCCGGCCCGTGCTCGAAGCCCTGGTCCACCGGCAGGATGACGAGCCGGCCCGTGCCGCCGAGCCGGCCGTGATTGAGCAGCCGCGCGATATTGGTCCGGGTCCCCGGGTTCTCGCTGTCGTACCAGGAGAGGATCTCGCGAACGCGCTTTTCCATGGTCGTGCCCGTCCTTTCTGGAAAGTTACCGCCGGTAGAACTCTTCAGCGAGGGCGACATCGTCTGGGCTACCGACGATGATCGCCGCGCGCTGGTGGTACTCGCTGGCCTTGACGTCGAGCACGCGCTCGGTGCCCGTGCTGGCCCGGCCGCCCGCCTGCTCGACCACCATGGCCATCGGCGCCACCTCGTAGAGGAGGCGCAGCTTGCCCTTGGGCTTGGCGGGATCGCGCATGTCGGCGGGGTACATGAAAAGCCCGCCGTCGAGCAGCGTGCGGTGGACGTCGGCAACCATGGCGCCCGAGTAGCGCAGCGAGTACGGGCGGCCCGAGGCCTTGTCGGGCGTGCGCAGGTACTCCACGAAGGCGCGCTGACCCGGATGCCACGTCGAGATATTGCCTTCGTTGATCCCGTAGACCTTACCCTTCTGCGGGATGCGGATATCCGGGTGGGTCAGGAAGAACTCCCCGGTGGCGCGGTCCATCGTGAAGCCGTGCGTGCCGTTGCCCGCCGTGTACACGAGCGTGGTCGCGGGCCCGTACATGACGTAGCCCGCGGCGACCTGCTCGCTTCCGGGCCCGAGCGCCGCGGGACCCGCCGGATCCCACCCGCGGCTCGGACGCAGCGAGAAG
>JBKPBU010000349.1:0-7347 GCA_046727015.1 Candidatus Methylomirabilota bacterium
TGGGATCGGCGCAGGCGTCATGGTCATGTTCGGCCTACTCACCGGGAAACAGCTCGACGGCTGGACGGGGCTTTTTCTGGCCACCACCGCGGCCACGAGCGTGACCGGATTCGGCTTTCCGATTGATCACCTGTTGCCTTCACACATAGTCGGCGTCATCTCGATGGTAGTATTGGCCGTCGCCACCATCGCTCGCTATGCCCTTCACCTCCGCGGCGCGTGGCGCCGGATCTACGTCGTGTGCGCCGCGGTGGCGCTCTACCTCAACGTCTTCGTCGGGGTGGTGCAGGCGTTTGAGAAGGTGCCGGCGCTGAGCGCGCTGGCTCCCAGGCAGACCGAGCCGCCATTTGTGATCACGCAGCTCGTCGTTCTGGTGCTGTTCATCGGGCTGACCATTGTTGCGGCGAAAAGGTTCTGCGGCGAGCCGATCCATACGGCCTGATCGGGTGACCGAGAAAGAGAGAAAGACGACCATGATCGAGCAGCGGGTGAGCGGCAAACGGACCGGGGTCATCCATCTCATCAATCCCAAGACGGACTCTCTGACCACGCGGCCGCTCTACCTGAACCGTGCCCTGTACTCCCCCCTCGCGGGCCTGCTGGCGGTGGGGGCCGCCATTCCCCGCGATCGCTACGAAGTCGTGCTGACGGACGAGAACATCGAGGCGATCGACTTCGACCTCAAGGCGGACCTCGTCGGTCTGTCCGCGATGACGAGCTACGTGAACCGCGGCTACGAGATTGCCGATGCGTTCCGGGCGCGCGGGGTGCCGGTGGTCATGGGCGGCGTGCACCCGAGCTTCATGCCGCAGGAAGCGCTGAAGCATTCCGACGCGGTCGTGATCGGAGAGGCGGAGCTCGTGGTGGAGAAGCTCCTGGCCGACCTCGAGCAGGGCCGGATGCGAGGCACCTACCGGGCGGACCGGCTGCACCCGATGGAAGGCCTGTCGATGCCCCGGTACGATCTGCTGAAGAAGAACCGGTACGTCAACACCACCTTCGTGCAGACCTCGCGGGGCTGCCACCAGGGCTGCACGTTCTGTGCGGAACCCCTCATGAACGGCCTGAAATTCCGCTATCGTCCTGTCGACGAGGTCATCCGGGAGGTCGAGGGCTGCGGCTCACGGATGATCTCGATCAACGACGCCGACTTCTTCGGCACGCCGGAGCGGCCGAAGGAGGTCATGCGGGCGCTCAGGGGCCGCGGCATCCAGTGGCAGGCGGGCGTCACCTCGAAGCTCGCGCAGGACGACCGGATGCTCGAGCTCGCCGCCGCGAGCGGCTGTACATTGCTGAGCATCGGTTTCGAGTCGATCTCGCGGTCTACGCTGACGAGCGTGCACAAGCACGTGAATCGCCCGGAGACCTTCGCCACGCTCGTGGAGAAGGTGCATTCGTACGGCATCATGGTGTTCGGGCTGTTCATGTTCGGCTTCGACGGCGACGACCCGTCGGTCTTCAGGGAGACGGCGCAGTTCAACATCGACGCCGACTACGATGCCTGCGCCTATTCGGTGCTCACCCCCTACCCTGGCACCCTGACCTGGTACGAGCTGAAGAAGGCCGAGCGCATCGTCTCCTTCGATTGGACGAAGTACGATCAGGCCAACGTCGTCTACCGCCCCGCGCAGATGACGGGAGATGAGCTCCGGCTGGGTCAGAACACGGCCTACGAGACGTTCTACGCCTATTCGTCCATGGCGCGCCGCTTCCCGCTTCGCGGGGCGCGGAAGCGGCTGCAGTGGTCCATCTACAATCTGTTCATGAAAAAAGGGGCCGCGACCGATCGCAAGGATGCGGTCGCCGAGCCGACCGAGGTACCCGACGTGGTGCCCATGCCGCCCATTCTCCCGCTCAAGCGCGAGTGGCGTGAGGCGGTGCTCGAAGGGACAGCGGGGACGCGCCCGCAGTAAAGCCGAGATGAGCTAGTGCCGGAGCGGCGGGGCGTCGAGCGGACAGCTCAGGTGGTAAGCCGGACCCGCCGCTACCACCGGATCGTCACGAATCATCAGGTAGCTGAGCACCCCACCGGCAGCCGCCAGGGTGGCTGTGACCCACATCGCCTCGCGAAATCCGGTCGCGAAGATGTGCGGGTCGAGAGTGCCGATGCCCGTGAGGCCGATGACGAGCGGCAAGGTGGCAACTGCGATGAGGCCTCCCGCCCGCGCGACGTCGTTGTTGATCGCCGAAGCGATACCGGCGTGCTCGGGGCCGGCGGCGGCCAGCACCGCCGCGGTCAGCGGAGCGACCGTGATCGAGAGACCCACCCCGAAGACGACCACGGCGGGGAAGATCGTCAGCCAGTAGCCCGCATTCGGCACGACTCGCACCAGCAGTGCCAGCCCGATGGCAGCGAGCAGGGGCCCGATCGTCATCGGCAGGCGCGGTCCCACCCGCTGCGCCAGTCGGCCGGCGGGAGACGACAGGAGCAGCATCACGATCGTCATCGGGATCAGCGCGCTCCCCGACTGCAGAGCGGACAACCCCACCACGCGCTGCAGCTGGATCGGGAGCAGGAACAGGGTCCCGCCCAGCGCGCCGTAGACGACGAACGTGATCACGTTGGCCGCGGTGAACTGGCGCGAGTGGAACATCTGGAGCGGCAGCAACGGATGACGGCTGAAGCGTTCCACCAGCACGAAGCTGCTTGTCGCAATGATCCCGCCGACTCCAGCCACGAGCACGGCAGTCTTGTGCCAGCCGTCAACAGGGCCGACCGTCAACGCGAAGATGACCCCACCCAGACCGAGAGCGGCGAGAGCGGCCCCGACGTAGTCGAGCCGGAGCGCTGCGTTCTCGTCGCGACTTTCCGGCAGATGCCGCATGGCGGCCCATACCGCTACCGCGGCGAGGGGCAGGTTGATGAGGAAGATCAGCCGCCAGCTGAGGGCTGTCGTCAGGTATCCCCCGACCACGGGTCCGATCGCGGTCAGCACGCCGCCGAGACCTGCCCAGGCGCCGATCGCGGCCGAGCGGTCGTCCGGGTGGAAGGTAGTTTCGATGATGGCGAGGGTTCCCGGAGTGAGCAGTGCCGCGCCGATCCCCTGCAGCGCCCGGGCTCCGATCAGCGTGGGGGTGTTGGGCGCGATGGCACAGACCAGCGAAGCGGCGGCAAACCAGAGAATGCCGGTCACAAACAGCCGCCGGCGGCCATACCGGTCACCAAGCGCGCCGCCGAGCAGGAGCAACGCTGCCAAGGTGAGCGTATAGGCGTTCACGATCCACTGGAGCCCCGTGAGGCCGGCGCCGAAGGCCTGGGCGATTGTGGGCAGCGCGACATTGACCACGGTCGCGTCGAGCGCCACCAGTCCCGAGCCGAGCACCGTGACCAGCAGGACCCACCGTCCAGCCGGCGAGTGATGCCGGACCCACACCGCAGCTTGGCGCTGATCGCCCCCGGTCGTCATTCGTCGCCGTCACGGTTGCGCTCGATCACTTCTCGGTGAGCCTGCCAGGTTTCCGGGGTTTGCGGCTTGACGAACAGCGCGACGATCTCCGCATGGGCCGCCTTGGCGGCTTCCTCGATGCGGTTGATGCAGGCCTCGATCTTCGGCGTGGTCAGCGAGTCCTCGAATTCCGCGCTCAAGGCGGCCACCACCTGGCTGGGCCCCAGCTGCACGGTCAGCACACCGTTGACATGGCGGACGGCCGGATCTGCGGCAGCGATGGCGAGAATCGAATCGCGCACCTGCGGATGCGCCGGCTCCCCTATCAACAGGCTCTTGCTCTCCCGTGCCAGCAGCATCGCCGAGACGGCGAGCACGAGCGCGATGCCGATCGATGCGGCGCCATCGAGCCGGGGCGCGTCGAGCAGCTGCGCGCCGATGAGCCCCAGGAAGGCGATCAGCAGGCCGACCAAGGCGGCGCTGTCCTCCAGCAGGACGGTGAAGGTGCTCGGATCCTTGCTCTGGCGGAACGCCTCGAAATAACTCAGCCGCCCTTTGCGCGCACGAAATTCACGCAGCGCGATCAGCCACGATCTGCCCTCCAACAGGGCGGAGAGGCCGAGCACGGTGTAGTTGAGGGCCGGGGCGTCGAACGGATGCGGTTGGCGGAGATGGGTGATGCCCTCGTAGAACGCCACCCCCGCACCCATCGACAGCACCAGCAGCGCCACGACAAAGCTCCAGAAGTACAGCTCGCGGCCGTGACCGAACGGGTGAGCGGGGTCTGGCGGCACTTTCGCGCGACGCATGCCGTACAGCAACAAAAGCTCGTTGACCGTATCGACGAGAGAATGCACGCCTTCGCTCAGCATGGCCGAGCTGCCGGAGATCGCCGCGGCCACGAACTTGGCCAGGCCAATCAGCAGATTGCTGGCGAGGGCGGCGTAGACCACCGTGCGCGAATCGGACTGGGTCGTCGGCATGGAATCAGGCCTCCACGTACAGCTTCCGGCACACTTCTGCTCGGGCAGGCAAGATGTTATAAACCTGATCTGGTCCGGCCCGCGACTGGGTGGATCATCGTCATGGAGGTCTGGAGCATACTGCAGGGGAGCGTGAAACGCCGTGAGTGAAACGGGGGGACAGGGCTTCCTCGACGCGGTCGCCGCCGCCTTCCTGCGACGGCGGCTCCAGAGCCGCCGCCTGCGCGCCGCGGCCGTGCGGGGGCTCAAGGTCATCTCGACTGGGCCCGACGGCGGCCTGCAGATGGACTTCGATCACGCCGCGGGCGGCTTCGCCCAGGTTCCGCCGTGGCTGGCCGCACACACCAGCGAGCTCGCCGCCGCGCCCACCCCCCCGGCCGAGCCGCCAGGCGTGCCGTCGCTGTCCATCGTGGTCATGGTCGTCGGCTCGCGCGGCGACGTCCAGCCCTTCATTCCGATCTGCCGGCGATTGGCGGAGCGGCATCGCGTGCGCCTCGCCACCCACCGCGAGTTCCGGCCCATGGTCGAGCGCGCCGGACTGGAGTTCTATCCGCTCGGGGGCAATCCGCACGAGATGATGGAGTACATCGTCAAGACCGGTGGCAGCATTCTCCCGACCCGCCTGGATCAGATCTGGGAGGATGTGCCGAAGAAGCGGGCGATGATCGCCGAGATTCTCGCGTCCACGTGGCGGGCCTGTACCGAAGCGGATCCCGAACAGCCCGGCGCCCGGCCCTTCCGGGCCGACGCTATTGTCGCCAACCCACCAAGCTACGGCCACATTCACTGCGCCGAGGCGCTGCACATCCCGCTGCACATGATCTTCACCATGCCGTGGAGTGCCACGTGTGCTTTCCCACACCCGTTCGCCAACATCGATTCCGGCACGCATCGCCCGGTAGAGAATTTCTTTTCGTACGGCATCGTCGACCTGCTCGTCTGGGCCGGCATCGGCGACCTGGTGGATACGTTCCGCACGGAGACCCTGCAGCTGCCGCCCCTCGCGCTCACCGACGGCGCGGCGCTCCTCGAGGATCACGAGGTGCCCTTCACCTACTTGTGGCCGGCCAGCCTGGTGCCCAAGCCGGAGGACTGGGGCCCGCACATTGACTTGGCGAACTTCATCGAGTACGAGCAGGCTCACACGTACGAGCCGCCGCAGGCCCTGCTCGACTTCCTCGCTGCCGGCGAGGCGCCGATCTACGTCGGGTTCGGGTCGGTGGTGACCGAAGACCCCGCCGCCCTCACCCGCACCATCTTCACGGCGCTCGACAAGGCGGGCGCGCGTGGCATCGTGTCCGCGGGCTGGGCGCACCTGGGCGGTGACGCGCCCCCGCCGAACGTCTACGTGATCGGCGACTGTCCGCACGACTGGTTGTTCGCGCGCTGCCGGGCCGTCTGCCATCACGGCGGTGCCGGGACCACGGCCGCGGGCCTGCGCGCCGGGCTGCCGACGGTCGTGGTGCCGTTTTTCGGTGATCAGTTCTTCTGGGGGCGCATCGTCGCGGATGCGGGCGCCGGACCGGAGCCGATTCCCATCCGCCGGCTCGACAGCCAGACTCTCATGGCGGCCTTCGACGCCTGCCGGCGTCCGCAGATCCGGGAGCGCGCGAGCGAGCTCGGGGCCCGACTGCGAGCGACCGACGGCGTGGAGCTCGCCGTCCAATCGTTCGAGCGTCACCTTCCGGCGCCCGCCCTGTGTTGCTCGCACGACCCGCACCACCTGGCCGTCCTCTATTGCGACACGTGCGGCGTCCGCCTCTGCGGGGACTGCTACGGCACGGCACACTCGGGGCACGTGGCACACCCCTACCGCTATGTCGACTGGGGTGGACGTCCGCCGCACGGACTCGTGGCCGAGCTGGGCGACGTAATCGGCGCCGCCGCCCAGGCCGTGCAGGCGGGCCTGGCCGAGCTCTTGCCGAGGGGGATACCCGGCCGCCTCGGGGTTGTCTTCAGCGACGGCGACAAACCGTCGAGCGCCGACAACGAGGGGCCGGTCCGCAAGCTGCGACGCTGGCTCGCCTCGCTGTAAAAACGGGCGCGCGCCGCGGTTCCCTTCCCAGTCGCTCAGGGAACGCGATGCTGAGAAGGGTTCGCGACTACTTGGGCTTGATCTTCACCGCACCACGGACCTGAAGTGCCGAGTCCCGGCGACGCGGGCGAAGCGTGAAGACTGTCACGATGACCGTGAGGGCGAGCAACTCGCCGAAGACGACGCCCCAGCGCTGGGCGCGATCTGCCCACGCTCCCGACCAGAGGGCGGGCGCGAGCGCGGCGCAGAGGGAGAGCGTGATCCCCAGGAGGTAGGGCCGGGGAACGCCGAGCGCCCAGGCGGGGAACCACCAGATTTGCCCCTTGCGGAACCGGGCCACGCCGAAATGGCGGTTGCACGCGAACCAGAGAAAGTCCCACGTCACGGTGAGGAAAAAGAACATCGCGAGCAGGTCCGCCTCGCGTTCCCAGGAGCCGCCGTAGAACTGGGGCACGTGGAGAAAGAGCAGAATGCACGTCACCAGGCAGAGGTGGTATCCCGTCACCGGCTTCCCGAACCATTGGCGGACGCCGGGGCTGTCCCAGCGCCAGGTGGGCAGCTTCTCGGCCCAGCCGTGAGGGCCTTCGATCTGGATTTCAAGGTGTGCGAGGATGAACGCGATGAAGAAGAAGTAAGCTCCCATCACCAGGGTCATGAGGCGGCTCCCGTGTTCGAGTATTTCCGCCTCAGTATATCGTCCGTCATGTCAAATGTGGCAGTTCTCACCTCGTTCTCACACTCCTCTCATGGGTCTGGGTAAACGGATCCGCTTCCATTGCGTCCTACTGGGCAGGACGTGGAGAGAGTGGGCGAGGAGGTGCAGTGATGAGACAGCTTATCGGGTTGGTTCTCGCAGCAGCGCTTCTGGGTGGCTGTGCCGTCTACGCAGACCCGTATTCCCTCCGGCCTTCCGCCGGGATCTTCGTGCCCCCCGTGGCCGCCG
>JBKPBU010000350.1:0-5408 GCA_046727015.1 Candidatus Methylomirabilota bacterium
GCGCCGGCCAGCCGAAAAGCGAAGATCTTCGTGTCGTAGCCGCCGCTGATCGGCACCGGCGCTTCGGCGAGCTCGAGGGCCGGCTGGCGGAGCGTGTCGCGGAGGTGATCGAGCAGCCGCCGCGCCAGGTCGCTCCGGAAGGCCGGGCCGCTCTGGCCATCCGAAGCCACGCTCGTCACCGGTGAGCGGGCACCCGCACCCTTGTCGGCGCCGCCTGGCGCCGGACCTGGACGACGGTGGCGATGGTCAGCAGCATGAAGGCCGCCGAGGCCACGAAGAGCATCCGGGGCTCGCCTCTGTCCAGCAGCCAGCCGAAGAGCAGCGGCGTCAGCGACGAGCCCAGGTCGAGCCCGGAGTAGACGAAGCCGTAGACCTTGCCCGAAGCGCCCGGCGGCGTGGCCGCGCGCACGAGCATGTCGCGCGAGGGCGTGGTCGCGCCGAGACAGAAGCCCGCCAGCGCCATCACCACCGGGAGGACGGCCAGCGGCGGAACCGCGCTCGCCATGACGAGGCTCGCGAGCGCGCCCACGCACATGCCCACGCTCGCGAGCAGGTCGTGGCGGCTGGTGCGGTCGGCGAGAAAAGCTCCCAGAAGAACGCCGGCCGCGCTGCCGACGAAGAAGGCGGTGAGCGCGCCCGTGGCGAGACCGAGGGGCGCCTCGTAGATCGCGACCATGGCCGAGACGGAGAACGTCTGGATGCCGATCTGCGACGTCGCGAGCAGGGCGAAGTAGGCGAAGGCGATCAGGATGGGCCTTGCCATGAGAAGCTTCACGCTGGCGGACCATCCGCCCACCGGCACGCTGCGAAGCCCGGCCAGCTCGCGCCGGTCGTCGAGCGTTTCTCGCTGGGTGGAGAGCGCGAGCGCCGCGGCCACGCCGAGCCCTCCCACGATGAGGAGCGCCGCGCGCCAGCCGAAGGCCGCGGACAGTGCCACGACCACGGCCGGCGCCACCACCCAGCCGAGGTTGCCGCAGAGCGAATGCACGCCGTAGGCCCGGCCGAGGCGCGACGACGAGACCGAAGCGTTGAAGATCGAATAGTCCGCCGGATGGAAGACGCTGTTGCCGAGCCCGCCCAGGAGCGCCACCGCCACCAGCGCCCAGTAGGAGGGCGCCAGCCCCGCCAGCGCCGTCGCGAGCGCGACGAGGGCCATGCCGGCGGGCAGCACACGGCGGGCGCCAAAATGATCCACGAGAAATCCGGAGGCCGTCTGACCTATTCCGGACGAGGCGTAGAAGAGGCTCATCACGAGCCCCAGTTGGACGTAGGTGACGCCGAAGTCGTCGCGCAGGAGCGGGAAGAGCGGCGGCAGCGTCAGCTGAAAGAAGTGGCTGACGAAGTGCGCCCCGCCCACCACGCCGATGACGCGCACGTCCCGTCCGAGACCGCCCCGTGCCGCTCCGGCCGACGTCGGAATCGCGAGCCTCCCGGTGGAAGAACAGCCCGGCAGGAGCCGGGCGCTCGCTCAGCGTAGCGCAACCCGAAGCGGGATGCGGGGGATTCTCGCCGCGTGGTACCATGGCCTCCTGCTCGCACACCATCGGAACCATCAGGGAGACTGACGCCATGCCGATCAAGCTCGTGGGCCGCGGGGTCAAGCGGCTCGAAGATCCCAAGCTCGTCTCCGGCAGCGACCCCTACGTCAACGACGTGCGCCTCGAAGGCGCGCTGCAGCTGGCTTTCGTCAGGAGTCCCCACGCCCACGCCATCCTCAAGCGCATCGATACGAGCGCCGCGAGGAAGATCCCGGGAGTGGTCGCGGTCCTGACGGGCGCCGACATCAATGCCGAGGTGGGCGTCATCCACACGCCGATCCCGCCCGAGATGTTCGCCTCGATGAACAAGCAGGGATACTCGATGCTGGCCGAGGGTCGCGTCCGCCACGTGGGCGAGCCGGTGGCCGTGGTGGCCGCGGAGACGGCCGCGGCCGCGGTGGACGGGGCCGAGGCCGTGGTGGTGGATTACGAGCCGCTCCCGGTCGTCGTGGACCCGGAGGCCGCGCTTGCCGAGGGCGCGCCGCTCCTCTATCCCGAGACCGGGTCCAACCTCGGCGTCTTGTTCAAGGGCGAGAAGGGCGACGTGGACGCGGCCTTCAAGACGGCGCCCGTCGTCATCGACGTCCAGATGATCAACCAGCGCGTCATCCCGCTCTGCATGGAGCCCCGCGCGTGCAGCGCCGTCTGGGACGCCAAGGCGCAGAAGATGACCATGTGGGGCGACACCCAGATCCCCCATGGCATGCGGAACCAGGTCGCGGAGCGGCTCAAGCTCAAGCCCGAGCAGATCCACCTGATGACGGGCCGCGTGGGCGGGGGCTTCGGCGCCAAGGTGCCGGTGTACCAGGAAGACACCATCGTGCCGATGCTCGCCAAGCGCCTCAACCGCCCCGTGCGCTGGGCGGCAACGCGGCGCGAAGACATGCAGACCACGGGTCACGGCCGCGACATGCGCTGCCACCTCCGGCTCGCCGCCGACTCGAACGGGCGCATCCTGGCTCTGGACGCGAAGATCACCGGCAACGTCGGCTACTGCCTCTACCACGTCGGCTGCCTCCTGCCCGTCCTCTGCGCCCAGATGATCACAGGCTGCTACGACATCCAGACGGCACGGGCCGAGGTCCGCTGCGCCTTCACCAACACGATGGGCACCGTGCCGTACCGCGGCGCCGGGCGCCCCGAGGCGGCCTATTTCATCGAGCGCGGCATGGACCTGCTGGCCGCGAAGGTCGGCCTCGACCCGTCCGAGGTCAGGCGGCGCAACTTCATCCCGCCGGACAAGTTCCCGTACGACACGCCGCTCGGCAATTCCTACGACAGCGGCGAGTACGCGCGCGCCCTCGACCACGCGCTCGTCAAAGCCGGCTACGAGGAGCTGCGCCGGCAGCAGAAGGCCGCGCGCGCCCAGGGACGATTGATGGGCATCGGGCTCGCCTCCTACGTCGAGATCTGCGGCTTCGAGGAGGACGAGGTCTCTGACCTCGTGGTGGCCGACGACGGCCGCGTGACCGTGCTCACGGGCTCGGCCTCTCACGGCCAGGGGCACGAGACGGCCTACGCGCAGCTGGTCGCCGACGAGCTCCAGATCCCCATGGAGATGGTCAAGGTCGTCCAGGGCGACACCGCGCTCGTCAGGAACGGCGTCGGCACCTTCGGCAGCCGCTCGGCGGCGCGCGGCGGCATGCATGCCCTCGGCCAGGCGGTCAAGGTCAAGGACAAGGCGCAGCAGGTCGCGGCCAAGCTCCTGGAAGCCGCCTCGCAGGATCTCGTGCTGGCCGACGGCGCGTTCACCGTGCGGGGCGTGCCGGATCGCGCCGTCACCTGGCAGCAGGTCGCCGCGGCCGCCAAGGGCAGCTTGAGCTCGCACGAGGACATCAAGGCGGGCACGGGCATGCTCTTCCCCTTCGGCTCCCACGTCGCCACCGTCGAGGTGGACAAGGACACCGGCCGGGTCACGATCCTCAAGTACATGTCGGTGGACGACGCGGGCTTTCTCATCAACCCGCTGCTCGTCCAGGGCCAGGTGCACGGCGGCCTGGGACAGGGTATTGGCCAGGCGCTGTGGGAAGAGGCGGCCTTCGACGAGTCCGGGCAGCTCGTCTCGTCCACGCTCATGGACTACTCGATCCCGAAGGCGGACAATCTCATCTCGTTCGACAACGACCACACCCGCACGCATTCGCCGCGCACGCCGCTCGGCGTCAAGGGCATCGGCGAAGCCGCCACCATCGGCTCCACGCCCGCCATCGCCAACGCGGTGATGGACGCGCTCGCCCCCCTCGGCGTCACCCACGTGGACCTGCCGCTCACGCCGCAGAAGATCTGGGCCGCCATGCGCTCGGCCCGCACGCGCTAGGTCAAAGGAGACCGAAGATGAAAGCTGCCGTCCTCTACGAAGCGAACACGCCGCTCCAGATCGTGGACCTCCAGCAGCAGGGACCGCAGGCGGGCGAGGCGCGGGTGCGCGTCAAGGCCGCGGGCGTCTGCCACAGCGATTGGCACATCATGAACGGCGACTGGCAGCTGCCGCTGCCCATGGTCCTGGGACACGAGGCGGCGGGCATCGTCGAGGAGGTCGGCGCGGGCGTGACCACCGTCAAGCCCGGCGACCACATCATCTTCTCCTTCCGGCCGCAGTGCGGGCGCTGCCTCTATTGTTCGCTCGGCCGCTCCATCCTCTGCGACGGCCACAAGTCCGCGCGCTGGGCGATGCTCGACGGCTCCCACCGCCTCACCCACAAGGGCCAGAACATCAACCAGATGGCGCGCATCGGCACCTTCTCCGAGTCCGTCGTCTGCCCCGCCGAGATGCTCGTGCCGATCCGCAAGGAGATGCCGTGGCCGCAGGCGGCCCTCGTGGGCTGCTGCGTGCCCACGGGCGTGGGCGCCGTCACCTCCTGCGCGAAGGTGGAAGCGGGCGCTTCCGTTCTCGTCATCGGCTGCGGCGGCGTCGGCCTCAACGTCGTCCAGGGCGCGCGGCTGGCCGGGGCCGGGATGATCGTGGCCTGCGACCTCCTCGACAGCAAGCTCGGCTATGCGAAGGAGTTCGGCGCGACCCACACCTTCAACGGCAAGCAGGACAACATCGTCGAGCGCGTGCGCGAGCTGACCCAGGGCCGCGGCGTGGACTACGCCTTCGACGCCATCGGGGGCGAGCAGACCACGCTCCAGATCCTCGACGCGATCCGCCCGGGCGGGGTGGCCGTCATCGTCGGCATGGCGGCCATGGCCGTCCGCGCGCCCATCACGCCCTACATGATGGCGCTCCAGGAAAAGACGCTCAAGGGCACCATGTACGGCTCGGTGCGCCCGTCGGTCGACTTCCCGCGTCTCGTCGAGCTCTATCTCGACGGCCGGCTCAAGCTCGACCAGCTCGTCAGCCGCACCTACACGATCGAGGAGATCAACGAGGGCTTCACTGCCATGCGCACCGGCCAGGTCGCGCGCGGCGTGGTCGTCTTCAACTGAGGGCCCGATGACCCCACGCACGATCTACGAAGCCCCGCGCCTCGCCGGCGCCCCCGGCGAAGAGGTCGTCACCAGCACGTGCGGGCACAATTGCGGCGGGCGCTGCGTGGTCAACGCCCACGTCAAGGACGGGCAGATCGTCCGCATCAGCACGGACCCCCGCAAGTGGACGCCCGAGATGCCGCCCCTCACCGCCTGCGCGCGCGGCTTCGGAGCCGCCGACCGCATCAACCATCCCGACCGCCTGCGCTACCCCATGCGCCGCGTGGGTCCCAAGGGCTCGGGCTCGTGGGAGCGGATCTCGTGGGACGAGGCGCTCGGCGAGGTGGCGGCCCAGATGCTGCGCATTCGCGAGAGGTACGGGCCCGCCGCCATCCTCGATTGCTCGCGCTCGGGCAACACGGCCGTGCTCCACAACCGCGCCGCCATCCAGCGGCTGCT
>JBKPBU010000351.1:0-1027 GCA_046727015.1 Candidatus Methylomirabilota bacterium
AACATCACCGCGACGCCGGCGGGGATTCGCGCATCCATCTTCTTCATCACGGAGTGAGGGCAGAGGTACATGTGCTCGGCGTAGCCGCCCCAGAGATGCGGGGGCTTGGTCACGTCGGTATAGCCGTAGGTGCCGCCGCGGGTCCGGCAAGCGCGCGACTCGTACCGGTTGCAGGCGGCGCAGCGGCCGCAGCCATAGCCGGAGCGCACGGCGACGCGGTCGCCCTCGGCGACACCCCAGCGCTGCCGCGCCCGCGTCCCGATCTCTTCGATGAGGCCCAGGGGCTCGTGGCCGGGGATCACGGGGTACTGGGTGTAGTCCTCGTGCTGCGGCGCCGCGCCCTCGTACTGCTCGTAGTCGCTGCCGCAGATCCCGCAGGCCTCGATGCGGAGCAGCGCGTCGTCGGCGCCGATCGCCGGGCGCGCGAACTCCCGGAGCTCGATCGTCTTCGGCTTGACGAGCACGGCCGCGCGCACGGTCGATCCCATGGGCGCAGTAAACACGTCCCGTCAGGGCCTGTCAACGAACCGCTCCTTTTCTCCATCGGTCCGTGGCCCTACAATGGCGGGGCCATGGCCAAGACCTGCACCCTCGCCGTCGACGTAGGCGGCACGTTCACGGACGTCACCTTCACGGATGCGGCCACCGGAGCCACCTGCGTGGCCAAGACGCCGTCCACACCCGAGGATCTGTCCGTGGGCTTCATCGCGGCCATCCGCAAGGTCCTGGATCTGGCCGGTCGCGCGCCGGCCGACGTGCTGCGCGTCTTCCACGGGACCACCACGGCCACCAACGCCATCCTGGAAGGCAAGACGCCGCCAACCGCGCTGGTGACCACGGCGGGCTTCAAATACGTTCTCGAGATCGGCCGCCACGACATTCCGCGCCACGGCAATCTCTACGGCTGGAGCAAGCCCACGCGTCCCATCACGCCCGAGCGCGTCTTCGAGGTGACGGAGCGCCTGGACGTGAACGGCTCGGTGCTCACGCCCCTGGACGAGCCCGGGGCGCGCGCGGTCGCGCGGCA
>JBKPBU010000352.1:0-7082 GCA_046727015.1 Candidatus Methylomirabilota bacterium
TCCGGCCCCTGGGCGAACTCGAAATAGGCCTCGTCGAAGACCACGATGACCTTGTCGGGCACGCGCGCCATGAAGGCCGCGACCTCTTCCGTCGTCACCAGGGTCGCCGTCGGGTTGTTCGGATTGGCGATGAAGACCACCTTCGTCATGGGCGTGATCGCCCGCGCCATGGCTTCGAGGTCCAGCCGGTGGTCCTTCAGGGTGACCACCACCCGGATGCCGCCGCAGGCCTGCACGATCATGGGGTACACGACGAAGGACGGATGCGGGATGATCGCTTCCTCGCCGGGCCGCAGGAAGGCCCGCACGAGGAGCTCGATCAGCTCGTTGGAGCCGTTGCCCATGATGATGTGCTCGGGCGTGATCCCGAGACGGCGGGCGAGCGCGACGCGCAGGTAGTGAGCGCTGCCGTCCGGATAGCGGTTCAGGTGGGCGAGCGCCTCCGAGATCGCCTTGAGGACGCGCTCCGAGGGCGGCAGCGGATTCTCGTTCGAGGCGAGCTTGATGACGTCGGTGAGACCGAACTCGCGTTCGAGCTCCTCGATCGGCTTCCCCGGCTCGTAGGGGGCGATCCCGAGGATGTGGTCGTTGGCGAGCGATTCCCAGGACACGGTCATGAGCGGCTCCTTAGGCGGCCGGGTAGGACCCGAGGATCTTCAGGAACTGGCAGCGCTCCTTCACCTCGTCGAGCACGGCCCGGACGTCATCGGTATCGCGGTGTCCCTCGAAGTCGACGAAGTTCACGTACTCCCAGGGACGCCGCTTGGTCGGTCGCGATTCGATCTTGGTCATGTTGAGCCGGCGCGCGGCGAAAGGCTGGAGAATGCTGTAGAGCACGCCCGGTTCGTTCTTCATCGAGAAGAGGATGGAGGTCTTGTCCCGTCCCGTGGCGCCGACCGGGCGGCGTCCGATCACGAGGAAGCGCGTGGTGTTGTACGGATTGTCTTCGATGCGCTTCTGCAGCACGGGCACGTCGTAGGTCCGGGCGGCCAGCTCCGAGGCGATCGCCGCCACCGTGGGGTCGTCTTTCGCCCGCTCGGCCGCCGCGGTGGTCGAGGGCATCTCCTCCATTCGCGCGTCGGGCAGGTGCGCCTGCAGCCACTGCCGGCACTGCGCGAGCGCCTGGGGATGGGAGCAGACGACCTTCACCTCGCCGAGCTCGCCGGCCCTCGACAGCAGGTGCTGGCTGATCTCGAGGGTCAGCTCGCCCGTGATGAGGGCGTCCGAATCGATGAGGCGGTCGAGCGTGATGTTGACCGGTCCCTCGGTCGAGTTCTCGACCGGCACCACGCCGTACTCCGCGCGCCCTCGCTCGACCTCCTCGAAGATGTCGGCGATGTTCTTGAGCGGGATGAGATGAGCCGACGTCCCGAACCCGCGCATGGCCGCGGCGTGCGTGAAGGTGCCCGCGGGCCCGAGGTACCCGACGGGCAGCGGATTCTCGAGGGCGAGCGAGGCCGAGAGGATCTCCCGCCAGACGGCGCGCACCGCCTCCGCGCTCAGGGGGCCCCGGTTCATCGCGGCGAGACGCTCGAAGACCTGGGCCTCGCGCTCCGGGACAAAGTACGGCCGGTCCTGCTGCCGCTTGAGTCCGCCGATCTGGAGGGCGGCGTGTCCGCGCTGGTTGAGGAGGCTGAGGATTTGTTCGTCGAGGTCGTTGATCCTGGATCGCCAGTCGTCCAGGTCCATGAAGGGCTCCTGATGCGGATCTATCAGCGAATCTCAGGTAGTATAGGCGAAGCGCCCTGGTCAAGCAAGTTCCGCAACCGTTCGAGCTCCGTGGCCGTGAGCGAGCGCGTGCGTCCCGACGGGAGCGCGCCCAGACGGAGCGGGCCGAACTGGACCCGGCGCAGCCGCGTCACGGGATGGCCGAGGGCCTTGCAGTAGCGCTTCACCTCGCGGTAGCGCCCTTCCCTGAAGGTTACGCTGAGCCACGTGCTCGACTTTCCGTGCTTGAGGATGCGCACCGCCGAGGGCAGCGCGAGACCGTCCGGCAACAGCACCCCGCGCCGCCAGCGTTCGAGGTCGCGCGCGCCGACGTGGCCCTCCACCTCGACCTCGTAGACGCGGGGAATTTCGTAGCGGGGATGCAGGAGGCGGTTGGCGAGCAGGCCGTCGTTGGTGAGGAGCAGGAGGCCCTCCGCGTCGTAGTCGAGCCGTCCCACCGGGAAAAGCCGCGGCGCTCCCGCGGGCAAGAGGTCGGTCACCACCCGGCGGCCTTCGGGATCGTGAAGACTCGTGACGTAGCCGGCCGGCTTGTTGAGGAGCACGTAGGCGTGTGCCTCGCGCGCGCCGACGGGCCGGCCGTCGAGGGTGACGAGATCGGTCGCGGGATCCGCCTGGGCGCCGGGCTCGCGCCGCACCACGCCGTTGATGGTGACGCGGCCGGCCTCGAGGAGCGCCTCAGCCCCGCGGCGTGACGCCAGTCCCGCCTGAGCCAGGATCTTGCTGACCCGCATCGGTGGTGGTGCCAGGGGGATTCTCTCCGCCTTCGTGCTGGCTCGGGGCCGCGGCAGCGTCGGTCGGACCCTCCGGAATCACGAGCTCGCCCTCGACCTTCGGCAGGTCGGTGAGGTCTCTCAAGCCGAAGGCGACCAGGAAGTCCCGCGTCGTCTCGTAGAGGAACGGTCTGCCGGGCGAGTCCTTCCGTCCGGCGATGCGGACCATGCGGCGGTCGAGGAGATTGTCGAGGACGGCCTCCGAGTTGACGCCCCTGACGGCGTCGATGTCGGGGCGCGATGCCGGCTGGCGGTAGGCGATGATGGCGAGGGTCTCGAGCGCGGAGCGCGACAAGCGGGAGCGCGTCCGGCTTCGGGCCAGCTTCACGAGCCAGGGCGCCACCTCCGGCCGCGTCACGAGGCGATAGCCGCCACCCACCTCGATGATCTGGAGCGCCCTGCCCTGCCCGTCGAGGCGCTCGACGAGCATCTGCACCAGCTCGCGCGCCTGGCCCGCGGACGGCAGGTCGAGCACCTCCTGGATGCGCTCGGCTTCCACCGGAGCCTCGGACGCGAAGAGCAGCGCTTCGACGACGTCGATCGGCTCAGGCACGGTCGGGTTCATTCACGGACGGCCTCCGTCATGCGCTTTCTCCAGGGATGGGGACGTCGCGGCGCGGGGCGCCCGTGGCGGCCTCGTCCGCGGGAACCGATTCAATGACGATCTCGCCGAAGAGCTCGCCCTGGTGAGCGCGCGCCTGCCCGAGCCTCACCAGCTCCAGCAGGGCGAGCAGCGTCACCACCCACTCGGCGCGGATGCGCTCGGCGCCCGCGACGGACGAGAAGAGGATGGACCACGTGTGCCGCAGCAGCTCGATGACTTCGCCCATGCGCTCGAGGACCGAGAGCGGGTTCGGCTCGACCTGTCGCGGCGCCTGCCGCTTCTGCTCCTCGATGAGTCGCGTGATCGCCCGGTGCAGGAGGTGAACCGAGAGGTCCTCCAGCGGGACGTCCTCCGGCGGCGGGAGCTCGCCCACCGTGCGGCCGTACAGGAGCGCCTGCTCCGCTTCGCGGCCGCCGAGCCAGGCGCCGAGCGCTTTCACGCGCGCGTACTCGCGCAGCCGCTCCGCCAGCTCCTGGCGCAGGAGCTCGCCCTCCTCGTCGAGGGTGTCGGGCGGCGCCTCGGGATCGACCGGCAGGAGGAGCTTGGACTTGAGGTAGATCAGGGTGGCGGCCATGACCATGAAGGCGCCCGCGGTGTCGAGATCCTGGAACTGCACCGCTTCGAGGTGCGCGAGGTACTGCTCGGTGATGGCGCGGATGGGCAGGTTGGCGAGGTCGACCTCGCTGGTCCGGCAGAGGTGGAGGAGCAGGTCGAGCGGGCCGACGAAGGATTCGACCCGGACGGTGAGACCCTGCGGCTCCGTCTCGGGACTCAGGGTCGTCACTTCGGCTCCAGGTTGATGACGGAGCGGACCTCGTCCATGGTCCGTTGAGCAAAGACCCGTGCCCGGCGCGAGCCCTCGTGGAGGATCTCGACGACCTGGCGCGGCTTGGCGGCGAAGCGCTCGCGACCTTCCCGGATCTTCGCCAGCGGCGGGATCATGTGCGTGAGCAGGATGGCCTTGCAGTCCAGGCAGCCGATGCCGGCCGTCCGGCAGCCCGTGGCGGCCTCTTCTCGCGCGGCGTCCGGCGTGAAGATCTTGTGCAGGTCGAACACAGGGCATATCTCCGGGTTGCCGGGATCGGTCCGGCGCTTGCGGGCGGGATCGGTCACCATCGGCTTGATCTTCGCGGTGATCTCCTCCGCGGTGTCGGAGAGCAGGATCGCGTTGTTGAGCGACTTCGACATCTTCCGCCCGTCCGTGCCCGGCACCTTGGGAATCTCGGTCAGCTTGGCTCCGGGCTCGGGGAAGATCGGTTTCCACGTGTTGTTGAAGCGGCGCGCGACTTCGCGCGTGAGCTCTACATGGGGCACCTGGTCGATCCCGACCGGGACCCACTGCGCCTTGTACATGAGGATGTCCGCCGCCTGCAGCAGCGGATATCCCAGGAGCCCGTAGGAGGGCGACTCGAGCCCGAGCTGCTCGACCATCTCCTTGAAGGTCGGCACGCGCTCCAGCCAGCCGAGCGGCGTCACCATGGAGAAGATCAGGTGGAGCTCGGCGTGCTCGGGCACGAGCGACTGGATGAACAGCGTGCTCCGCTCGGGATCGAGCCCCGCCCCGAGCCAGTCCGCCGCCATCTCGATCGTGCTCTCCGGGGCCCGGCCGCTGTTCTCGGGGTCCGTCGTGAGGGCGTGCCAGTTCGCGACGAAATAGAAGCAGTCGTACTCGTCCTCGTCCTGGAGGCGCACCCAGTTGTCCAGCGCCCCCAGATAGTTGCCGAGGTGGAGGTTCCCCGTCGGGCGCATGCCGGAGAGTACCCGCGGTCTGTCGGTCATGACGTCCCCTGGTCTCCCTCTCCGACGGCGCGGCGGGCTTCCCAGGTCTTGGCCATGCGGAGGAACACGTAGTTGGCGTAGAGCACGGCGAGCACGAAGCCGCGCCACCCGTCGAGGAAGCCGCGGCGCAGCACGTACATGGAGAGAAACCGCCCGAGGGGCCGGAGCGCCAGGTCGCCGAGCCCGGCGCGCCCGCCCCGGCCAACGATCTCGTGGGCCGCCAGCGTGGAGTATCGGTTCGAGCGGGTGACGAAGTCCTCCAGCCCGCGGTAGGAGTGGTGCAGGAGCGGCTCGGCGAGCGTCTCGACGCGTCCCTCGACCACCACCGATTCGTGCACCGCGCTGTCCACGAAGCGCCCGGAAGCCCGGCGGAAGAGACGAAGCTGGTAGTCCGGGTAGAGGCCGCCATGACGAACCCAGGCACCCCAGAAGATGTTCTTGCGCGGGATCGAGTAACCATCGGCCGGGCCATTCGCGCGCACGATGCGGCCGATGCGCGCCCGGAGCTCGGGGGTGACGCGCTCGTCGGCGTCCAGCGACAGCACCCACTCGCCCGTGACCTGGTCGAGAGCGAAGTTCTTCTGCGCGGCGAAGCCGGGCCACGTCCGCACCCAGATCCTGTCCGTGAACTCGCGGGCGACCTCGACCGTCTTGTCCGTGGACTCGGCGTCGATCACGAGGATCTCGTCTGCCCAGGCGACGCTCTCGAGGCAGGCGCGCAGCCGCTCCTCCTCGTTCCAGGCGATGATGGTGACGCTCAGCCGGTTCATGCCCCGCCCTCGAGCATGCCGCGCGCGGTTTCGAAGACCGTCGAGACCTCGAGCCCGCCCATGGTCCCGTCCGGGCTCTGCAAGCCCTGGCAGCTGCGCCCGTAGGGGCCGTTGCGCTCGGCGCTCGTCGGACCGAAGAGCCCGAGGGCGGGCGTGCCGAGCGCCGCCGCCAGGTGGAGAGGTCCCGTGTCGTTGGCGATCATGAGGCGGCAGCGTTTCAGGAGAGCCGTCAATTCGCCGAGGTCGGTCGGTGGCGCGAGGAGCGCGCTGTGCCCCGGCAAGGCCAGGGCGATGTCGCGCGCCATGAACGCCTCGTCGGGACCCCAGAGCAGCAGGAGACGGGCGCCCGCTTCTGTGGCGAGCCGTTCGGCCAGCGCGCTGAATCTGGCCACGGCCCATCGCTTGTTCGCGCGGCCCGCGCCCGGATTGATCGCGACCAGCCTGTCGCCACGCTTGACGCCCTCCTTGACCAGAAGCTCCTCGATCCGACGCTCGGCCGCCGCGGGCACGGGTACGTGGAACTCGGCGGGTCCCGGCTCGATGCCGAGCGGCGCGAGGAGCGCGAGGTACTGCTCGACGACGTGGCGGGCCGAGGCGGGCGGCGTCACGTGACGATTGGTGAAGAGCGCGTTCCAGCGCTCGCGACACGTCCCCACGCTGAACCCGATGCGCAGGGGCGCGCCGGTGTACGCGGTGAGCAACCCGCTCTTGAGGAGCCCCTGGAGGTCAATGGCCACGTCGAAGGAGGCGCGTCGGATGCGCTCGCGAAGCCGTCCGACCTTGCCCAGTACCTGGCGGGCTCCCGAAGGGCGCCAGATGAGCCTCCGCCACAGGCGTGTGTCCACCGGCACCACCGCGTCGAGATCCGGGTGGTCGCGCAGGATGGCATACTCGCGCGCCTCGACCACCCAGGTCAGATGCGCGCCAGGCAGCGCGCGTCTGAGCGCCCGGGCCACCGGGAGGGCGTGGATCACGTCACCCAGCGAAGACAGCTTGATGATCGCGATGCGCGGAGCGGGCGACGTCATCGGGGTGCTCTCAACGTGGGGCCGGACCGGTCCCCGAACCTTTCCACGATGATCCGGATGAGGTCACGAGTGGCGTGGCTCTTCGGATCCCCCGCGATGGCGACCCGCCCGCCCGCCGCGCAGACTGCGTGACGCTCGGGCACGGATTCCGCCGTGTAGTCGGTCCCCTTGGCATGCACGTCGGGCCGGAGTCTCGCGACGAGAGTCTCGGCGGTGTCGTCATCGAAGATCACCACGCCGTCCACCGACGCCAGCGCCCCGACGATCTCCGCGCGCTCGGCGGCCGTCATGACGGGCCGCCCCGGACCCTTGAGGCGGGTCACGGAGGCGTCCCCGTTGACGCCGACCAGGAGGGCGTCCCCCAGCGCCCGTGCCTCGCAGAGGTAGCGCACGTGGCCGACGT
>JBKPBU010000353.1:0-1627 GCA_046727015.1 Candidatus Methylomirabilota bacterium
GGAGGCGGTGAGACTCGCTTCAACGGGGAGGCGGCTCGAAAGGAGCGGGTATGGAAGGCGAAGCTGAAGTCCAGGAGTTCGAGCGGCTGCTGAATGCCGCCCTCCCGACTGTCGTTCGCGGAGCCGCGGCGTCGGAGAGCGGACGGCTGTATCGGAACGTGATGTCACGCGTGGAGATGCCGCTGCTCCGGCTGGCGCTCGAGCTGTCGGCGGGCAACCAGCTCAAGGCCGCCCGTCTGCTCGGGATCAACCGGAACACGCTGCGCAAACGGTTGCGGCTGCTCGGCCTGTTGCCCGCGGCCCGCCCGAGCCTGCACGGCGCAAAGACCGCGTAGAGCGCTCGCGGCGGCGTCGGGGCGCGGCTGGTAAGATAGCGCCGCCATGTCCAGCCGTGTGCTCATCGTGGAGGACGAGCCGGACATCCGCGAGCTCGTCGTCCACCACCTCAAGCGGGAAGGCTACCAGGTCTCGGTAGCCGCCAGCGGCGAGGAGGCGCTCCGTCAGGTTCAGGCGTCTCCGCCGGACCTCGTCCTGCTCGACCTCATGATGCCGGCGATGAACGGCCTCGAGGTGTGCCGCCGGCTCCGCCAGGACCCCGTGACCGCCTCGCTGCCCATCGTGATGCTGACCGCCAAGGGCGACGAGATCGATCGGGTGCTCGGGCTCGAGATCGGCGCCGACGACTACGTGGTCAAGCCCTTCTCGCCCAAGGAGCTTCTCGCGAGGGTGCGGGCCGTGCTGCGTCGCAGCCGGCCCGCTCCGGGCGGGTCGCCCACCACGCTCGGCGCGCTGACCATAGATCCAGGCACTCACACGGTGTCGGTGGGGGACGAGGTTCTGGCCCTCACGCCCAAGGAGTTCGACCTGCTGCGGGCCCTCGTCGAGGCGCGGGGGCGTGTCCTCTCCCGCGAGTTTCTGCTGGACCGCGTCTGGGGATATTCCCGCGCCAGCGAAATCGAGTCGCGGACGGTGGACGTGCATGTCCGACGGCTGCGTGTCAAGCTCGGTCCAGAGGGGAGACGGGTGCTCACGGTCAAGAGCGTCGGCTACCGCATGGATCCCGGCCTCTGATGCTCGGCCGGGCTCTCCACCTGCTCCGGAGCCGCATCGCGCTCAAGCTCACGCTGACGCTCGTCGGCTTCGTGGCGGTCAGCACGCTGGTGGCCGGGCTCTATCTCTCGCGCGGTCTCGAGCGCGTAGCCGTCGAGGCCGTGGAGGCGCGGCTCGCCACGGCGGCGCGGGTGCTCCACGATGAGGCTCGCGCGGCCCTGCGGACGGGGGCTACCCAGCCTTTCGCGGAGCGCGTGGCTCGGTCCGCGGTGGCGCGCGTCACGCTGATCGCTCTCGACGGGCGTGTCCTCGCCGACTCGGAGCGGACCCTGGAGAGCCTGGCTTCCATGGAGAATCACGCCGAGCGGCCGGAGGTCCGTGCGGCGCTCGCGGGCGGGATGGGCCGCGACGTCCGTCGCTCGGCCACGCTCGGGACCCCGCTCATCTACGTCGCAGTGCCGGTGAGCGAGGCTGGGCGGATCGTGGCCGTGCTCCGGCTGGCCGCGCCGGTCGAGGCCGCCACGCCCGCCTACGAGTCCCTGCGCGCCGTGATGCTGACGGGCGGCGCGATCGCGCT
>JBKPBU010000354.1:0-1891 GCA_046727015.1 Candidatus Methylomirabilota bacterium
GGACGTCGAGCGGCGCCGTGCGGTGGGACAGGCCGGCGACGAACAGCGCGTCGATCACGAGCCGTGCCGCCCGTGGAAGAGGGCACCGGCGCCCAGCGTCACCAGCAGCACGCAGAAGCCCGCGATGGCGAAGTACGCCGCCCGGCGCCCCCGCCATCGGCCGATGGTCCGGCCCGACAGCGTCGCCGCGTAGACCAGCCACATGAGCAGAGAGGAGAGCGCCAGCGGGTCGCCCGCAAGCACGTTCGCCCATGACCGCCCCGCCTGGAGCAGCCCGAGCAGAAGCCCCACGGTGAGGAACGGAAAGCCCACGGTGAGCGTCACCAGCGTGAGGTGGTCGAGCGTCTCGAGAGCCGGCAGACCGTAGTAGAAGGTGCCCGTGCGCTTGGACTTGATCTGCCGCTCCTGGACCAGGTACATGAGCGCGCTGCCGAAGTTGAGGACCAGCGCGGCCAATCCCACCATGACCAGCGCCACGTGGACGAGGGCCCAGCCGCTCTGCGCTTGGGGCTCGAGCGCGAGATCGCGAAGTCCCGTCGGCAGCCCCAGGCCCAGCGCGAGGATGACGGGCAGGAAGAAGGCTCCGAAGGTGGTGATCCCGTAGCGGTACTCGATCCAGAGTCCGAGGAGCACGGCGAGCCAGATCACGATCGACACGCCTTCGGCGAGGGTGTGCACCGGCGCGCGGCCGAGCTCGACGCCCCGCAAGACGATGGCCGCCGTATGGCAGAGCCAGCCGGCCGCGGTCAGGACGAGGGCGAAGCGGGCCAGGTCCTCCCGGCGCGCGAAGAGCGATCCCCCGGCCGCCGCCGCGGCGATGATGTAGGCGGTGAGGGCGACGTCGAAGACGACGGCGTTCATGCGGCGGGATCCTCGCCCGACGGGAGGAGCTGGGCGAGGGTCGGCGTGGCGCGCCAGTACCCTTCGCGCGCGGCGTAGTAGTCGACGTGGGGCGAGGCCCAGTCTTCCACGAGCGGCGAGACCGCGTTCCAGCGCTCCCGCCGGTCCACACCCTTGAGATACCCGCGACAGGCCAGGCACGCCTCGACGAAGTAGCCTGCCTCGGCGCCCTCGGCCACGAGCCGCACCATGTCGCCCGACTGCCACGCCTGGCAGAAGGGGCAGCGAAGCCGCGGCGCCGTCCACGCTCCCCCGCAGAGATGGCAGGAGAGGCGCCGCCTGCCGTCCTCGAGGAGATCGCCATAGGAGGGCAGCCCGCCGCACCACGGGCAGAAACCCCTTTCCCAGATGCCTTCGGGCATCACCCGAACGCGGGAGAAAAAGGTCTCGAGAGCGGGTCGCAAGCCCGCGTGGGCGAGAAAGCCCGCTATGTGGGCCGCCATGCCGACCTCATTATAGAGTACGGCGGCCCCGTCCTTGCCGGATGTCGGAAAGAGAGAAGCCGCGCCGATGCGCCCATCGTCCCAGGCCGCGGCAAAGCGCTGGAGAGACTCCGCGTCTTCCGGACCCGCGGCGGCGAGCCTCTCCATGAGCGGGCCCAGGAGATCTTCGAGCGATTCGGGCGCGATCGTGGGCGCGGCTTCGCCGAGGAGCGCCGCGCCGCGCTCCCAGCGCTCGAGACACTCCTCCGCGCTCCACGTCAGAGGTGCGACGCCTCCGTCCTTCCAATCGCGCCACCCGTCCAGCACGGAGGTCCAAAGCGACAGCGACTCGCCCATGGCGCGCCGCCTGGCGAGCATTTCCTGCCATTCCGCGCAGAGAGCCGTGTAGTCCGGCATGGCTCAGGGCGCGTCCGGGAGCTCGAGGGCCTGACCCGCGTAGAGGTTGAGGCTGTCGCCGCGAAGGTAGCCGACGATCGTCACGCCGAGCTGTTCCGCGAGGGCCACGGCCATCTCGGTGGGCGACGTGCGCGAGGCCACGATGGGCACGC
>JBKPBU010000355.1:0-6948 GCA_046727015.1 Candidatus Methylomirabilota bacterium
GTCATCCTGGGCGCACTGGCCTACTTCTTCCTCATCTCCGGGGCCCGGGCGGAGCGGGACACTCTCCTGGAGGAAAACGAAGTGCGCCGCGCCGAGGTGATCAAGGCCAAGGCGGACGAGGCCAATCTCCGTCCCTTCCGCGCGCAGGCCGAAGTGCTCCGCAGAAAGCTCGATACGGCCAAGGAGCGGCTGCCCTCGGAGCGCGAGATCCCGCAGGTGTACCGCCAAGTGTCCGACCTCGCCACGCAATCGGGCCTCGGCGTTTCACTCTTCCAACCGAAGCCGGCCGAGGAGCGGGACGTGCTGTCGGAGGTGCCGATCGCGGTCACGGCCGAGTGCACGTATCACCAGCTGGGCGCCTTCCTCGAGCGCGTGGGCAAGATGCCGCGCATCGTGTCGCTGGGCGAGTTCCGCCTCATCGGCATCGACCGGCCCACGGGCACGCTGCGTGCCGAGATGACCCTGGCCACCTATACGTTCAGGGGGGAAGGCGCGCCCCCGCCGCCCGCCAAGCCGGGAGCCCCCGCCCCACCGCCCGCGCCGGTCGGAACTCCCGCGCCCGCAGGATCTCCCGCGCCCACGCCTCCGGTGCAGCCACGATGAAGTTGCGTTGGAAAGTTGCCCCGATCGTGGGTGCGACGTTGCTCGGCGCCTGCGGCGGAGGCGAGCCGCCGCCCGCGCCGCCCAAGCCCCCCGTGCCGGCGGCTGCGCCGGTAGCCCCACCGGCGGCCGGCGGACCGGGAGCAGCCGCGGTGCGCCCGCTCGATCCGGGCGCGGGCAAGGCGCTCCCGCCCGTGGCCTACGACGGCAAGAATCGCCGCGACCCGTTTGCGCCTGTCTCGCTCGCGACCGAAGCCAAGGGCATCAACGTCACCGCGGCCAAACTGGTGGGCATCGTGGAGGGCCGCCAGGGCACGCTGGCTCTCGTCGAAGGGCCCGACGGTGTCGGGTACATTCTCAAAAGCGGCGACGCCCTCGGCAACGGGCGGGTGACCGGTATCACCCGAACCACCGTGACCTTTGCGGTCTCGGCGCAGCCGGGGCAGGGCCCCACGACCGTGACCCTGCGCCTGGTCCTCGATTGACATGCCGATTCAAAGCCGCGAAAGGGGTGCTCGCCCGATGAAGGCCTTAGTGCCGAGCCTGGGATTGCTGCTCCTGCTCGCCGTGGTCGCCGCTGGAATCGGTACCGCTGAGACGCCCAACGTCGCCGTACAGGTGACGTCGATGAGCGTCGAGCGCGTGGCCGATGGGGTCACCGTCCGCATCAAGACCAGCGGTCAGGCAAAGTACCAGTCGAGCTTCATCGACTCGCCGAACCGTCTCGTCATCGACCTCCCGGGCGCCACGTACGCGTGGAGCAAGACCACGCTGAACTCGGAGACCGAGCCCGTGCGCCAGGTTCGAGGCAGCCAGTGGAAGGGCAGCGTGGCGCGCGTCGTGGTCGAGCTCACGCGCAAGGTCGGCTATCGCATCGACGCGGACGCCGATGGGCTGGTCGTCCTGCTCGAGCCGGCCGCCACGGCCCAGGCCGAGAAGCCCGCCGCGAAGCCGCGCGAGACGAAGGCGAAGGTCCCGGCGGCGCCGGCAGCGGCCGAATCTCCAGCCCCGCGCGCGGAGACGCCGCGCAGAGAAGCGCTGGCCATCGATCCGGTGAAGACTGAAGCCGCGCTCGACAGGGAAACCATGGCCGCGGTCGCGTCGGGACCGCCGCCGGCATCCGAGCCCAAAGCCGTCCCTGCCTCTATTCGCATTGCCCAGGCCGCTCCGGCGCCGGGACCTGCACCCGCTCCGAGTCCGACGCCTCCGCCCCCACCGCCGCCTCCGCCGCCCGCGCCGGGCTCCCCGTCGATGCCCAGCGGCCAGGCGCCTTCGGCGACCAAGCTGATCTCCCTCGACTTCAGGGACGCCGACGTCATCAATCTCCTGCGCATATTGGCTGCCGAAAGCGGGCGCAACATCGTGGCCGGCGATGATGTCAAGGGCAAGGTGTCGGTCTCCCTGCACAACGTCACCTGGGAGCAGGCGCTCAACACCATCCTCGAGGCGCGCGGGCTCCAGCGGCTCGACCGCGACGGCATCATCCGGATCGTCTCCACCGAGCAGCTGACCAAGGAGCGCGAAGCGCAGGCGCGCGTGCAGGAGGCGCAGGTCAAATCGGAGACCGACATTCGCACCAAGCGCGCGGACGCGGAGTTCAAGGAAGCCGAGGCGGCCTACAAGAAGCTCCAGTCCGACGCGGCCATCAGCGAGGCCAAGGCCCGCGGTCCCCTAAGGGAAGAAACCATTCGGCTCTCCTATGCCGATCCCGAAGAGGTCGCCAAGACTCTCCAGGGCATCCTGGGTATCCCGCCATCGGGGACCATGGCTGTCTCGCAGACGCCCATCATCAGCAGCGTTCCCCAGAACCCCACCGTGGTCGGGTCCAGCCCCCCGAACCCGGCGCTCGGCCGCCTGCCTGAGCCGAACAGCCCGTACCCGCCCTTCCAGCCCTCGCCGAACCAGCAGGTCGTGTCCGTCAGCCAGGACGTGCTCGCCAAGGGCATCACCATCCAGGCGCACAAGCCGACCAACAGCATCTTCATCCGCCACTACGAGGCCGACCTCGAGCGCATCAAGAAGCTGATCCGCGAGAAGTTCGACGTGCCGCTGCCCCAGGTCAAGATCGAGGCGCGGATGGAGATCCTCGACCGCAGCGCCTACGAGGGCATCGGCGTCCAGTGGGGCGGCGCGGGCGCTGGCAACATCAACAACACCACCACGCTCATCGGCCAGGGCTTCCAGTCGGCGCCAGGCAAGAACGCCGGCACCACCTCGCCGGTCTTCTCGGGCATCCTGTTGCCCGACGGCACGGTCGCCGCCCTCGACCCCGTGGGCATCTTCAACCGGACGCCCAACAACCCGGGCCTGACCCTGAACCAGCTCTTCCCGATCTCCAAAGCGACGGGCCTGCCGCTGGGGGGCAACGTGGTCAACCTGCCCTTCCAGGCCCTGCCCGGCTCCTCCGTCGCCGGCTCGCCCGCCGGTGGCATCTCCTTCGGGCTCGTCTCGAGCAACTTCAACATCAACCTCGCGCTGCAGGCACTGGCAAACCAGGGCAAGACCCGCACGCTCGCGCGCCCCGAGATCGTCACGGTCGAGAACTCAAAGGCCGCGATCTCCCTCGGTGAAGAAATCCCCTATGCGACGGTGAGCTCGGCCGGCACCCAGATCCAGTTCAAGGAGGCGGTGCTCAAGCTCGACGTGATACCCACCGTGCTCAGGGAGCAGATCGGCCCCAACGTCGTCACCAAGATCAAGATGGTCGTGGTCGTGGAGAACAACTCGCGCGGCGACACCATCAGCCCGGCCGCCGGCGTGTCGGTGCCCATCATCAACCGGCGCAAGGCCGAGACTCAGGTCCTGATCAAGGAGGGCGACCGGCTCGTTATCGGCGGTGTCACCCAGGGCGTGGCCTCCACGACGATCCGCAAGGTCCCGCTCTTCGGGGACATTCCGATCTTCGGCTGGCTCTTCAAGCAGAAGGAGAACAGCGAGATCGGCCGCGAGCTGGTGATCTTCGTGACGCCGTCACTCGTCTCGGGCCAGGGTAAAGCCGGGTTGGCCGAAACACCGATCGCCCCGAAGTAGCGCGGCCAGAACGTGGCGTTCCGCTTTTTCACAGCCGGCGAGTCGCACGGCGAGGCCCTCACCGCCGTCATTGACGGTGTGCCCGCCGGGCTCCGGCTCACCGAGGAGCACCTCAACGAGGACCTGGCGCGCCGCCAGCGCGGCTACGGCCGCGGCGGACGCATGAAGATCGAGCGCGACCAGGCCCACATCTCCTCGGGCGTGCGCTGGGGCGTCACGCTCGGCAGCCCGATCACGCTCACCATCCAGAACCGGGACTGGGAGAACTGGAAGCAGACCATGGCGGTGGGCGAGCCGCCCGCGGGCGCCCCGCCCAAGACGATCACGCGGCCGCGTCCCGGCCACGCCGACCTCGCGGGCGCCATGAAATACGGCCACCGTGACATCCGCAACGTGCTCGAGCGCTCGAGCGCGCGGGAGACCACCGCGCGCGTGGCGGTCGCCGGCGTGGCCAAGCGGCTGCTTGGCGAGTTCGGCATCAGCATCTTGAGCCACGTCACCGAGATCGGCGGCGTGCACATCGGCCCGCTCGAGGTTCCGTGGGACGAGATCCGGAACCGCGCCGAGGCATCGGAGGTCCGCTGCGCCGACCCCGCCGTGGAGCGGCCGATCATCGAGGCCATCGACCGGGCCAAGGAGGCGGGAGACACGCTAGGGGGCGTCTTCGAGGTCGTCGCTCTCGGCTGTCCCGTAGGCCTGGGCTCGTACGTGCAGTGGGATCGGAAGCTCGACGGGCGGCTCGCGCGCGCCTTCTGCTCCATCCACGCCATCAAGGGCGCCGAGATCGGGATGGGCTTCGAGGCCGCGCGGCGGCCGGGCTCGCAGGTCCACGACGAGATTCTGTTCGACAGCGACAGTGGATTCCACCGCCGCTCGAACAGCGCCGGCGGCCTGGAGGGCGGCGTCACCAACGGCCAGCCCGTCGTGGTTCGCGCCGCCATGAAGCCGATCTCGACGCTGCGGAAGCCGCTCCAATCGGTGGACATGGCGACCAAGGAGACGGTGGAGGCCGTCGTGGAGCGCAGCGACGTCTGTGCCGTCCCGGCCGCCGGCGTGGTCGGCGAGGCCATGATGGCGCTCGTCCTCGCCGAGGCCTTCCTCGAGAAATTCGCCGGCGACAGCATCGACGAGATCCGCCGCAACTATCAGGGCTACCTCGACTATCTCAAAAGCTGGTAGCGTGGGCGGGCGATGATCGACGTTCCCGTCAAGCTGGGCGCCCGCTCGTACCGCATCCTCGTCGGCCCGGGCGTCCTTGCCCAGGCCGGAGCCGAGCTCGCCCGCCTCAAGGTCGGCCGCAGGATCGCTCTCGTCACGGACGCGACAATCCTGGGCCTCCACGGCGCCGCCCTCATCCAGAGCCTGGCGGCCGCGGGCTTCGACGTCACCACCGTCCTCCTGCCGGAGGGGGAGCGCGCCAAGACACTGGAGATCGCCGCTTCCACATGGGAGCGCTTCCTGGAGGCCGGTCTCGACCGGGGCTCAACCGTGGTCGCGCTGGGGGGCGGCGCGGTCGGGGACCTCGCGGGCTTCGCCGCGGCCACCTACATGCGAGGCGTCAACTTCGTCCAGATGCCGACGACGCTCCTGGCTCAGGTGGACGCATCGAGCGGAGGCAAGACGGCCATCGATCATCCGCGCGCCAAGAACCTGATCGGCGCCTTTTACCAGCCGCGCCTCGTGCTGGCTGACACCGCCGCGCTGCTGACCCTGCCGGAACGCGAGCTCCGCTCGGGACTGGCGGAGGTGATCAAGCACGGCGTCGTGCTCGACGCCGCGTACTTCGACGAAGTGGAGCGCGACGCGGCGGCGCTCATCAGGCGCGACCCTGTCATCCTCGAGCGAATTGTCGCGGGCTCGTGCCGTCTCAAGGGTTCGGTGGTCGAGCGTGATGAGCAGGAAGCGGAGCTGCGCCACGTCCTCAACTACGGGCACACCATCGGGCACGCGATCGAGGCGGCCACCGGCTATCAGCGCTTCGCGCACGGCGAGGCCGTGTCGCTCGGTATCGCCGCCGAGGCCGGGATAGCGGAGCGCCTGGGCGTGGCCAAGCCAGGGGTCCGTGGGCGACAGGTCCGCCTGCTCGAAGCGGTCGGCTTGCCTGTCCGGAGCGTCGGAGAGGCGCCGGAGCGCGTGGTAGAGGCCCTCGGCCGCGACAAGAAGGCCAAGGACGGTCGCGTGCTCTTCGTGTTGGCGCCCGAGATCGGCGCGTTTCGCCTCGTCTTCGACGTGCCCCGAGCAGTTATCCTCGACGCCCTCGCCGACCTCGGCTGAGCGCAGGGCTCGAACGGCCGCGTACGTTGACGGGTGCCGCAAGCTCGCCCCAATGTGCTTTTAGCCAAACGAAGCAGATGGGCCCGTATCGGCGGCCTGCGCATTGACTCCAGGGCATTTGGCGCTTATAAAAGATTAGCCATGGCGAACCCGATCCCTCAGGCCGGGGGGGCCGCCGCCGAGGATCCCGTGGCGGCGAGCGCCATCAGGCGGTACGAGGAGCGGCTGGCACGCGATCCGGCCTCGCTGGCGTTCGCCCCTCTGGCCGATGCCTATCGCAAGGCCGGACGGACGCGGGAAGCCATCAACCTCTGCCGCGAGGGGCTCGGGCGCTTTCCGCACTACACGACGGCGCGTCTCATCCTGGCCAAGGCGCACCTGGACGACGGCAATTCCGAGGCTGCCCTCGCGGAGCTGGGCATCATATTGCAGGCGAGCCCGAAGGACGCCCAGGCGCATCGCCTGACCGCGGACGTGCACCGCAGGGCCGGGCGGCTCGAGGAGGCGCGGCAGCACCTGGAGCGCGTGGTCAAGCTCGACGCGGGCGATCGGGAATCGCGCCTGCTGCTCGACACGCTTGCCGCGGAAGGGCGCGCGGGCGACGGGTCGCCGCTGGGGCGCGCATTGGCGGACGATACGTTCGCAACGATGAGCATGGGCGCCCTCTGCCTCGAGCAGGGGCTCCACGACGAAGCGGCGCAGATCTTCCTGCGCCTCACACGGAAGAATCCGGGCGATGCCCGGGCCCGCGACCGTCTCGAAGAGGCGCTGCGGGCCAAGACCCAGAAACGGAAGGGGCCATAACGTCATGCAGGTGTCCACGGCAGAGTTCAAGAAGGGGTTGAAGATCCAGTTCGACGGGCAGCCGTATACCATCGTCGATTTCCAGCACGTCAAGCCCGGCAAGGGCGGCGCCTTCGTGCGCACCAAGCTCAAGCACATGAGGCAGGGCCGCGTCATCGACAACACGTTCCGGGCCGGTGAGAAAGTGGAGCTGGTCGACTTCGAGGACAAACACATGCAGTACCTCTACAAGGACGACCG
>JBKPBU010000356.1:0-2994 GCA_046727015.1 Candidatus Methylomirabilota bacterium
CCTGTCGTTGGGGTGAAGCCGGGCCGCGCGCGCTGGATCGAGGGCTTCCAGGCGCTCGTGGAGGGCCGCAGGTCCCTCGAGCCTCGCTGTCTCCTCCAGCCGCGCCCGCAGTGTCATGTCGGCGGGCGGACCCGGATCGAGCCCTCTCAGAAGCGCGCGCACGTAGAGGCCGGTGCCTCCCACGACCACGGGAAGGCGGCCGGCCGCGCGGATTCCCTCTATCGCTCTCGCCGCGTCGAGTCTGAAACGCGCCGCATTGTACCGCTCGCCCGGCTCGATGAGATCCAGGAGATGATGCGTCACGGCCTGGCGCTCCGAGGCGGTCGGCTTGCCGGTCGCGGTGTCCATGCCCCGGTAGACCTGGCGCGAGTCGGCGCTCACGACCTCCATCGGCACCCGGCGCGCGAGGCACACGGCGACGGCGGTCTTCCCCACCCCGGTAGGGCCGACGATCAAGAGGAGCGGAGGTGGTTTCACCATGTCCGCCGGAGCTCCCGCTTGATCTCTTTGAGAGACAGGCGGGACACGATGGGCCGCCCGTGCGGGCAGAAGTACGGGCTCTCGGTGGCCGAGAGGTCCGAGAGCAGACGCACCATCTCTTCGCGCTGCAAGGGAGCATGGGCCTTGATCGCCGCGCGGCACGCGACGAAGGCGAGCGCCCGGTCCACGAGGGGCGCGGCGCGCGCCCCGGCTGGGGAACCGACCTCGTCGAGCAGCCCTTCGATGAGGCGCCGCGGCTCCTCGGCCTTGAGGAGCGCGGGCACGGCGCGCAGGAGCACGCTCTGGCCGCCGAAGCCTTCGAGGGCGAATCCCAGGCCCTCGAGGTCGCCGGACCATTCCGAGAGCAGCGTCGCCTTGCCTGGTCCGAGCTCGAGCGTCTGAGGGAAGAGCAGGACCTGGGAGGCCAGCGGACCCGCGGCGAGGTCGCGGCGGAGCTCCTCGAAGAGCACGCGCTCGTGGGCGACGTGCTGGTCGATGAAGAAGACCTCCTCGTCGCTGCCCGCGACGATGAAGGTCTCCTGGAGCTGGCCGACGACGGTCCCGAACCGCCCGGGCCCGAACGAGGCCGCGGCTTCGCGGAAAAGCGCCCCCTGCTGGTCCATCGAAGACGCGTCGCCCGAGCCATGTTCGGCCGGCCCGAGCCCGGGAGCCATTTCGAGGCCCGCGCTCCCCGACCCCAGACCCTGCTGGGGCTGGACGACTCGCTGGGAGCGAAGCGCGTCCTGGACGGCGCGGAACACCGCTTCCTGCACCAGGCGTGGCGAGCGGAAACGGACCCAGGCCTTCGTCGGATGGACATTGACGTCCACCTCCGGCAGCGGCAGCTCGATCAGGAGCGCCGCCACCGGGAACTGGTGGCGCGGGAGCATGGGGCGGTAGGCTTCGATCAGGCCCTGCGCCAGTGCGGTGTCCCTGACCGGACGGCCGTTGACGATGAGAGTGATCTCGTCGCGATTGCCGCGCGCCCGCTGGGGCGGCGCGGCGAGGCCGGTGACGCGCACGGGACCTTGGATGTGCTCGACGTCGAGCATCGCCTCCGCCGTCTCGAAGTCCAGGAGGGCGCCGATCCTGTCCCGCAGCGTTGCCGCAGGCGGAGCCGACAGCACCGGCTTGCCGTGGTGGAGCACGCGAAAGTGCAGATCCGGCCGCGAGAGCGCGATGCCTTGCAGGAGCCGCAGCATGAACGCCAGTTCTGCCGGCGCGCTCCTGAGGAACTTGAGCCGGGCCGGCGTGTTGAAGAAGAGGTCCTGGACCTCGACCGAGGTGCCGGGCGCGGCTTCGACCTCGAGACGGTCGGCGACCGTCCCGCCCGCCCCGCGGACCAGCGTGCCCACGGCCTCGCCGCGCGGGCACGAGAGGATCTCGAAGCGGCTGACGGCGCAGATGGCGGGCAGCGCCTCGCCGCGAAAGCCCAGAGTCGCGATGGCGGCCAGGTCGCCTTCCTCCGCGATCTTCGACGTGGCGTGCCGCTGGAGCGCCATGTCCACGTCGCCGCGCCGCATGCCCGCCCCATTGTCCGTGACGCGGATGAGCTGGCGCCCCGCATCCTTCAGCTCCACCGTGATGACACGCGCGCCCGCGTCGATCGAGTTCTCCACGAGCTCCTTGACGACGGATGCCGGCCGCTCCACGACCTCGCCCGCGGCGATCTTGTTGATGAGGTGGTCGGGCAGGAGACGAATGGGATTCACGGCTGGGCCCTCAGGCGCTGTTGCCACTCCGCGAGGAGATTCAGCGCGGCCAGCGGCGTGAGGGACGACACGTCCAGCGCGTCCAGCTCCTTGAGCACGGGATCCGGCGCGTGCGGGAACAGGCCGAGCTGCGGAGCCGGCTCGGGTTGGCCGGGCACGCGCGCGCCTGGGTTTTGACTGAGCTCGGCGAGGATCTCCCGGGCGCGGGCGATCACGGCCTTCGGCAGGCCGGCGAGGCGGGCGACCTGGATGCCGTAGGATCTGTCCGTCCCGCCGGGTCCCACCTTGTGGAGGAAGATGATCTCGTCGTTCCATTCTTTGACCGCCACGTGGAAGTTGCGGACGCGCGCGAGGCGATCGGCGAGCGCGGTGAGCTCGTGGTAGTGGGTGGCGAAGAGAACCTTCGCGCCGCCGCCGCGGTCGTGGAGCTCCTCGGTCACGGCCCAGGCGATCGCGAGCCCGTCGAAGGTCGACGTGCCGCGGCCCACTTCATCGAGCAAGACGAGCGCGCGTTCTGTCGCGTGACGCAGGATGCTGGCGGTCTCGACCATCTCCACGAGAAAGGTGCTCTGGCCCCGGGCCAGGTTGTCCTGGGCGCCCACGCGGGTCAGGATCCGGTCCACCACGCCGATCCGGGCCGAGCGCGCCGGCACGAAGCTGCCCATTTGGGCCAGGATGACCAGCAGCGCCGCCTGGCGCATGAAGACGCTCTTGCCGCTCATATTGGGCCCGGTCAGGATGATCACCTGCTCGTGCTCGGGATCGAGCTGGAGATCGTTGGGCGTGAAGGGCCGCTCGCCGC
>JBKPBU010000357.1:0-1912 GCA_046727015.1 Candidatus Methylomirabilota bacterium
CAGGGCCTCGAAACCCTCGAGGGCGACCACGTTCCAGTCGTTGGTGGTCAGTATCGTCGGCCCCGCGACATTGGAGCCCGCGCTCGCCCCGATATAGGGCATGCCCGCCTCGACCCTCGCCCGGATGAGGGGCAAGAGCCCAGTCTCACGCAGGCGCTTGAGGAGGGCGTACGTGTTGCCCCCTCCCATGAAGAGCGTCTCGGCCCGCGCGAGCACGAGCTGGGGGCGGTCGTTCCAGCGGAGATGGAGGAGCTCGAGCCCGGCGCCTTCGGGAGGCGGGGCGCCGAGCGCGCTCGCGACGCGGGTGAAGTACGCGTCCTCGTCGTGGAGGCTGGCGGCGGTGACGAAGGCGACCCGGCGGCGCTCACCCAGGAAATCCAGGATCTCCCGCCGGCCCTCGGGACCGAGTGGCCCTCCCGAATGCAGCAGGACGCGCATCAGGGAGTGTACGTCTCCAGCAGGCGGCGCAGCTGGCTCATGGATTTCACGATGTAGTGGGCGACGCCGTCGTGGCCGCCCTTGGGCGCCAGGTGCACGGCCGTCAGCCCCACGCGCAGGGCCCCGCGGATGTCCGAGTCCACGCTGTCGCCCACCATGGCCGC
This sequence comes from Candidatus Methylomirabilota bacterium, assembly GCA_046727015.1. GTDB lineage: Bacteria > Methylomirabilota > Methylomirabilia > Rokubacteriales > CSP1-6 > AR37. The sequence goes on from JBKPBU010000357.1 coordinate 603, forward strand.
GTCGGCCGCCGCGAGCCTCATCCGATCCAGAGCCAGCTCGAACAGCGGGGGCTCCGGCTTCCCGACGACGAGCGGGCGCAGGCCCGCGGCGGCGGCCACCGCCTCCACGATGGCGCCGCACCCCGGGAGAAAGTCGTCGCCCTCCACCGGCAATCTCGGATCGAGATTGGGCGTGAGGAAGGCCGCCCCTCCCGCGACGGCCCGAGAGGCCGCCGTCAGCCGCGCATAGGAAAAGTCGAAGTCGTTGCCCACGACGACGGCGCGCGCCTCGCGGTACCGGTCCATGGGCACCAGGCTATGGCCGCCGTCCACGACCGCCGCCTCGAGCTCGGGGCCGCCGATGGCCAGCACCCGCGAGGTCGTGCCGACGTGCGTGTCGAGCACCCGGCCCAGGATCTCGAGCGGTGTCAGCACCTCGCTCACGCTCGCCTGGACGCCGAGGCGCTCGAGCTTGGCCTGCATGGTCGCCGCGCGGGCACGGGAGTTGTTGGTGAGAAACGTGAGCGCCCTGCCCTGGCTCCGGAGAAGGGCCAGCACTTCGCCTGCACCCGGCACCAGCACGTCGCCGGTCCACACGCAACCGTCGAGATCGAAGATGAAACCGCGCATCTCGCGCAGCCCGCGCCGGGAACGGGTCACGGGCGGATACTACCATGCGGGCCGGCTCGCACAGCCCGCCGCCGGTCCGAGGCGAGGAAAAACGTGCATCCTGCGCCGCTCCCGCGCTAGAGTCGAGCCATGGCAAGAGGTTCCAAGACGTATACGCTGCGGCGGGCGTCATCGGTCGTCTTTGCGCTGATCTCCGTCCTGCCGCTCCTCCTCTTCGCCTACACGCTCTACGCCCTCGACGTGCTCCATCACCTCACAGCGCAGATCGGGCTCGGCTCGGCGCTGGTCCTCTCCATGATCGGCTTCTACATCTACTCGGTCATGATGTCGCGACTGTCCGAGATTCTCCGGGACATCGAGGCCGGGGAGGACTCACCGACGACGACCAGAACGACCCAGGGACCGGTGGTGACCATGGCCGTCGAGCCCGGCCCGAGCGGGCCCGTGGCGGCAAGTCACGCCGCGGGCGCGTCACGCCAGATCCCGGCCCCGCCCTCTGACCGGCCCAGCCCCTTCGCGGGCAAGGGCCGCTCGGCCAGCGGCGGACGCGGCGGGCTCGTCGTTCCCGGCATGGGCCGCATCACGGAGCTCAAGGGGGCGGACGCGGGCGCGACGTCGGACCTGGATTCGATGTGGAGGGTCGAGGCCGAGCCACTCCTCGGCAAGCGCGTTCTCGTGGCGGTGCGCAACGCGACCGAACC
>JBKPBU010000358.1:0-9740 GCA_046727015.1 Candidatus Methylomirabilota bacterium
CCGTCTCCGAGGCGGCCTCCGTGCCGGTCATCGCCTCGGGCGGGGCGGGCACGCTCGAGCACCTGCGCCAGGGCGTCGTGGACGGCAAGGCCGACGCCGTGCTGGTGGCCTCCATGTTCCACTTCGGCCGCCACACCATCACCGAAGCCAAGGGCTACCTGCGCGAGCGAGGCGTCGCGGTGAGGATAGAGGCGTGAGCGTGCTCGACGAGCTCAAGTGGGGCGGCGACGGGCTCATCCCCGCCGTCGTCCAGGAGACCGAGACGGGCGAGGTGCTCATGGTGGCGTGGATGGACCGCGAGGCGCTGGCGAAGACCCTCGAGAGCGGACTCGGCCACTACTGGTCGCGATCGCGCCGGGAGCTCTGGCGCAAGGGCGCGACCTCCGGTCACATCCAGCACGTGGACGGGGTCTACGCCGACTGCGACCGCGACACGCTGCTGGTCCAGGCCCACCAGGAAGGCGTGGCCTGTCACACGGGGGCGCGGACGTGTTTCTTCACGCGTCTCGGAGGCGAGATGGCGCCGCAGTCCTCCGGCGCAGGCCCCGCCATGCTGGAGGTGCTGGAGCGGGTTCTCCAGTCGCGCAAGGTCGAGCGGCCGGCGGGGTCGTATACCGCGGGGCTCTTCGAGCGCGGAGAAGCTCAGATCTGCCGGAAGATCGGCGAAGAAGCGACCGAGGTCGTCACGGCGGCGCTCGGCGGCGAGGGTGACGAGCGCGTGGTGTCAGAGATCGCGGATCTCTGGTTCCACAGCATGGTGCTGCTCGCCTCGCGGGGTATCCCGCTCCGCCAGGTGTTCGACGAGCTGGCACGGCGCCACGGCGAGAAGAGCAAGCCGTGAAGGCGACGGCCCCGCTTCTCGTTGCCGTCCTCCTCACCGGCTGCAGCTCGAGCCGAATCGAACACGGCATCTTCTACTCCCCCCAGGGCTACCAGCTGCGCCTTCCGGGCGACGGCTGGGCGGTCCTCCCCGGCGGCGCGGCCGAGCTGGAGCTCCAGCGGAAGAATCCTGACGGCGGCATGCTGGCCGACGCCACGTGTGACGGCAAGACCAGCAGCCGGCCGCTCGCCGTGCTGACGCGGCATCTCACCTTCGGGCTCGGCCACCGCGAAACGGTCGAGACCGTCCAGAACGAGGCGGGCGGGCGGCAGGCCGAGCGTACCCTCGTGCGCGGCATGGTGGACGGGAGAGAGGTGACGGTGGAAGCCGTCGTCCTGAAGGACACGCGCTGCGTCTACGACTTCGTGTACGTGGCGCCCGTCGATGCGTTCGAGGCGGGACGCGGCGACTTCCAGGCTTTCGTGGAGAGCTTCGCGGGAGCGACGCGATGACCGCGACGGAGTATCTGAAGACGCACGGGCGGGAGACCGTCGCCTGGTATGGCGGGCTCGGCCTGCTCACGATGCGCGTGGCGCGCAACCTGACTCTGCCGCCGTCCTATTTCTGGCTCGTCGCGCGCGAGATCGACATCATGGGCGTCCGCTCGCTGACGGTGGCGCTGAGCGCGGCGGTCTTCACGGGCATGGTGCTGGCGCTGCAGAGCGCGGTCAACATGGCACGGTTCGGTACGGAAAATTACGTCGGCCCGGTGGTGGCCGTCTCGATCCTGAGGGAGCTGGGACCCGTGCTCACGGCGATCCTGGTCGGGGGCAAGGTCGCCTCCGGGATCACCGCCGAGCTCGGCTCCATGAAGGTGACGGAGCAGATCGACGCGCTCCGCGCGCTCGGCGTCAACTACCTCAAGAAGCTGGTCGTCCCGCGGCTCCTCGCCGCCCTCGTGGTGTTCCCCTTGCTGGTCATCCTCACCGATGGCGTCGGCCTGCTGGGGGGGATGGTGGTCATGGTGTTCGAGCGGAATCTCGACACGTTTCTGTACTGGAACACGATCGCCTACTGGGTCGTGATCAAGGACTTCCTGAGCGGCATCGCCAAGGGCATGGTGTTCGGGGCGCTGGTCACGCTGATCGGCTGCTACAACGGGCTGGCCACGGAAGGCGGCACCGAGGGCCTCGGGCGTGCCACCACCGCCACGGTGGTGCAGGCGGCCATGGCGGTGATCATCTCGGACTTTTTCCTCACCAAGCTCCTCTTGTTCCTCTTCTGGTGAGTCGCGCCATGGCCACGCCGCCGCTCGTCGAGCTCCGCGATGTGCGCAAAGCCTACGACCAGAACGAGGTCCTGCGCGGCGTCAGCCTCGCCTTGCCGAAGAGCACGATCCTGGCCGTCATGGGCGGCAGCGGCGCGGGCAAGACCGTGCTGCTCCGCATCGTCGACGGTCTCGTCCGCCCTACGTCTGGCGAGGTGAGCCTGTTCGGCATCCGCATCGACCGGCTGGGTGAGGAGGCCATGCTGCCGCTGCGCCGCCGCGCCGGCTTCGTCTTCCAGAGCGCGGCGCTCTTCGACTCGCTCTCGGCGTTCGAGAACGTGGCGTACCCGCTCCGCGAGCACACCAACCTGTCGCTCGGCGAGATCACCGACCGCGTGCACCGCTTCCTGTCGCTGGTGGGCCTGCCCGGCGTGGACGACCTGTTTCCCGCGGAGCTGTCGGGCGGGATGAAAAAGCGCGTGGGAATCGCGCGGGCCCTGGTGACCGAGCCCGAGGTGGTCTTCTTCGACGAGCCCACCGCCGGGCTCGACCCGACCAATGCCAGGCTCGTGGCCGAGCTCATCGCGGAGCTGCGCAAGGGCGTGTGCGACACGGCCATCGTGGTCACCCACGACATCGAATTCGCCGAGATGGTGTCCGACCAGATGGCGATCCTCCACCAGGGGCGCTTCGCGGAGGTGGGAACGCCGGCCGCGGTGCGCGCCTCGGCGAATCCGGACGTGCGGCGCTTCCTCGCCGGCGAGCTCAGGGAGAGCTGACCCGTGCCTGACGGTCGCCGGCTCGTTCTGCAGATGCGGATCGGGGCCTTCATCCTGATCGGGCTGGTGGTGTTCCTCGCCATCATCTACCTGCTCGGCGCCCAGGCGAGGTACTTCGAGCGCAAGTACGCTCTCACGGCCGAGTTCACCGAAGTGGGTGGACTGATCGAAGGGGCGACGGTACGGCTGGCCGGCGTGCAGATCGGGCGGGTCACGAAGGTCGAGCTTCCGCCCGAGCCCGGGGGCAAGGTGCAGGTGACCCTCACATTGGCCCGCCGCTTCGCCGACCGGGTCCGGCGGAACTCCGAGGCCCGCATCGTCACGCAAGGCCTGCTCGGTGACAAGCTGGTGGAAATCACGATCGGGTCCGCCGACGCGCCTCCGCTCAAGCCCGGCGACACCATCGCGACCCGCAACCCCTTCGAGATGCAGGAGATGTTCTCCGCAGGCGCAGAGACGCTGGCGCAGGTCAATCAGCTGGCGGTGACCCTTCGGAAAACCATGGACCGCGTGGACCGGATGACGGATGAGGTCGAGAAGGGCAAGGGCTGGCTCCATGTGCTGATCTACGAGGAGCCCGAGAGCCTGCGGCGACTCAACGCCCTGCTGACCTCGACGCAGCAGCTGCTGGCGCAGGCCCAGAACGACGAGAGCGCGGTCGGCGTCCTGCTCTCGCGGGACAGCGGGAAGTCGGTGCGCTCGCTGCTGGCCGCCATGGATGCGTTCGGGCGGGCCGCCCAGAAGCCGGACGCGGGCGAAGGGCTGCTGCCCACGCTCCTGTACGACCCGCAGTACAAGGACGTGGCGCGGGATCTCCAGGTGGTGACGCGCAACTTCAGGGACGTGTCCGAGAAACTCGCCCACGGCCAGGGCCTGCTGGGCGGCCTCCTCAAGGAGGATGGAGACGCGACCATCGGCCAGGCGGCCGCCGACTTCCGGGTCGCGATGGCGAACCTGCGGGTGGTCACGGATCGTCTCAAGACGGGCGAGGGCACGATGGGCGCCCTGCTCGCGGATCCCACCGTGTACGAGAATCTGGTCCAGTTCCTCGAGGGCGCGCGGCGCAGCTTCCTGCTCCGTTCCCTCATCCGCTCGACCATCCCGCCCGGGGGCGCGGGTGAAAAGAGCAAGGCGGCAGCCCCGGCCGCGGGAAGCGAGAAGAAATAGTGGCGAGGGAACGCGCGGTCTATCGCTGCCAAACGTGCGGCTTCGCCGCGTCGAAGGCCGGCACGTGCCCGGACTGCGCGCGCACCGGCACCTACGTGGCGCTCGTCGAGGAGCGGGCGGCGCCGTCGCGCTCGGAGCGGCCCAAGCTTGCCGCGGGCGCCCGACCCGTGCGCATCGGCGACATCGCGGTGACGGCGGGGGAGCGCATCACCACCGGCATCGGCGAGCTCGATCGCGTGCTGGGGGGCGGTGTCGTTCCGGGCTCGCTGGTGCTGATCGGCGGCGATCCCGGCATCGGCAAGTCTACCCTCCTGCTCCAGGCGAGCCGCAGCCTGGCGGAGCGCGCGGATCCCCTCCTCTACGTCTCGGGCGAGGAGTCGGCGGCCCAGGTCAAGCTGCGCGCGGACCGGCTCGGCATCGCGCCGCGCGGCCTCTACTTCCTCGCGGAGACGGATCTCCAGGTGATCGAAGCTCACGCGGCGGAGCTCAAGCCCCGCGCGCTCGTGGTGGACTCCATCCAGACCATGTTTCTGCCCGGGCTCGAGTCGGCGCCCGGCAGCGTGAGCCAGGTCAGGGAATGCGCCGCGCGCCTCATGCTCTGGTCCAAGGGGCGCGGCACGGCCACTTTCCTGGTGGGGCACGTCACCAAGGATGGCGCAATCGCGGGACCCCGCGTCCTCGAGCACCTGGTGGACACCGTGCTCTATTTCGAGGGAGAGCAGCACCACTCGCACCGGGTGCTGCGCGCCGTCAAGAACCGCTTCGGCTCGACCAACGAGATCGGCGTCTTCGAGATGGGTGAGAAGGGCCTCACCGAGGTCACCAATCCGTCCGGCTTCTTCCTGGCCGAGCGGCCCCGGGGCGCCGCGGGATCCGTGATCGTCTCGAGCCTCGAGGGCAGCCGGCCGCTCCTCCTCGAGCTCCAGGCGCTGGTGACACCGGCCAGCTTCGGCACGCCCCGCCGCACCGTGCTCGGCGCCGACTACAACCGGGTCTGCCTGCTGTTGGCGGTGCTCGAGAAGCGGGTCGGCTTTCCGCTGCAGAGCCAGGACGTCTTCGTCAACGTGGCGGGCGGCGGCCGCGTCACCGAGCCGGCGGCGGACCTGGGCGTGGTGGTGGCGGCGGCCTCGAGCTATCTCGATCGCCCCGTGCGGGGCGACACGGTGATCATGGGCGAAGTCGGCCTGGCCGGAGAGGTGCGCGCGGTGTCGGGGCTCGCGGCGCGGCTCAAGGAGGCGGCGGCCCTGGGCTTCACGGCGGCGGTGGTGCCGCAAAACAATCTCGCGGGTCACGATCTGGCGCGTGGCACGACGCATCCACTTGATGTCCAGGGAGTGGCAACGGTGGACGAAGCGGTCAAGGCGCTATTGGAGCACTGAGAGGCGACCATGATGGGCATCATCATCGTGCGGGTATTCATGCTGGCGGCGGCCACCGGGGCCGGAATGGCTTTCGGCCCGCCGCTCGGCATTCACGCGACCAATTGGTGGCTCGGCGGCGCCGGCTTCCTCTTCGGGGTGCTGGCCGTGCTCCTCGAGTGGCAGGCGCGGAAGATCCCGGTGGACCGGATCTTCTGGGGCTCCATGGGCGGCATCCTGGGGCTTGGACTCGGGCTCGGGCTGGGGACAGCCATGGGCGCCGTCTCCCCCGACGCGGGGCCGCTCGGGCGCGGGCTCTTCGGCCTGCTCTTCGCCTACCTGGGCGCCTCGGTCGCGCTCGCCAAGCGGGATGAGCTCGAGGACATGTCGGCCAAGCTCTTTCCCAAGACTGCCGCGCGCCGCGAGGGGTTCAAGATTCTCGACACCTCCGTGATCATCGACGGCCGCGTCGTGGATCTCTGCGAGGTGGGCTTCCTCGACGGCACGCTGATCGTCCCGCAGTTCGTCCTCAGGGAGCTCCAGCAGATCGCCGACTCCCCCGACGCGCTCAAGCGCAACCGGGGCAAGCGGGGATTCGACGTGCTGCAGCGCCTGCAGCGGGTGCCAGGCACGAAGATCCGGATCGAGGACCAGGACTTTCCGCACGTGCGCGAGGTGGACCGGAAGTTGATCGAGCTGGGCAAGGTGATGGGCGCCAAGGTCGTCACCAACGACTACAACCTCAACAAGGTCGCGGAGCTGTCGGGCGTGTCGGTGCTCAACGTGAACGAGCTGGCGAACGCGCTCAAGCCGGTCGTGCTGCCCGGCGAGGTCGTGCACGTCCAGGTGGTCAAGGAGGGCAAGGAAGTCGGCCAGGGCGTCGCCTACCTCGACGACGGGACGATGGTGGTGGTGGACCATGGCAAGCGACTCATCGGCCAGCAGGTCAGCGCCACCGTCACCTCGGTGCTCCAGACCACGGCCGGCCGCATGATCTTCGCCCGCCTTAGGGAAGAAGAGGGGGTTTCGAGATGAAGGGTCCGGTCATCGGAGCCGCCGCGCAGGCGGGGGGAGTGCGGGGGCCATTTCGAGGCCCCCGCATCCAAGAAGAGGAGGGCTTGCCGAGATGACGGCCGGGGAAGCGGGACACAGAGCCGGAGCGAGCGGGCAGGACCGCAGGAGCGGCGAGCCCCAGAGGGGCGAGCCGATGCGCGAAAATGGGGGAGTGCGGGGGCCATTTCTGGGCCCCCGCATCCAATGACAAAGGCCGTCGCGGTGGTGCCGGCAGGAGGGGTGGGCGTGCGCATGGGCGGCGGCCGGCCCAAGCAATACCTCACGCTCGGGGGAGCGCCCATTCTCGTCCACACCCTGCGCGCGCTCGCTCGCTGCCGCTCGCTCTCCGGTTTCGTCGTGGCGGCGCCGGCCGACCGCGTCGAGGCGACGCGCGCGCTCCTCGCCCGCTTCCGCGTCCCGAGGGTGCTGGCCGTGATCGCCGGAGGAGAAGAGCGGCAGGACTCGGTGAGGCTCGGTCTCGAGGCCGTGCCCCCGGAGGCGACATGGGTGGTGGTGCACGACGCGGTGAGGCCGTTCATCACCTCCGAGATCGTCGAGCGGGTGCTGGCCGCCGCGCGCGTTCCCGGCGCCGCCACCTGCGGCTGGCCTGTGCGTGAGACCGTCAAGCGCGTGCGGGACAGGGTGGTCGAGACCACGCTCCCCCGCGACGGGCTCTGGCTGACCCAGACGCCGCAGGCCTTCCGGCGGGCGCTCCTCGCCGAGGCGCACGACAAAGCCACGCGTGATGGCTATCGCGCGACCGACGACGCCATGCTGGTAGAGAGGCTGGGCGGGCGCGTCGCCATGGTCGAGGGTTTGTCCCAGAACCTCAAGATCACGACGCCCGACGACCTCAAAGTGGCGCGGGCGTGGATCGGAGGCGGGCGCAGGGCATGAGCTCCACGCGGAGCGGTCTCGGGTTCGATCTCCACCCGCTGGTGGACGGGCGCCCCCTGGTGCTGGGCGGCGTGGCCGTGCCGCACGAGCGGGGACTCGGCGGCCATTCCGACGCAGACGTCCTGACCCATGCCGTCTGCGAAGCGTTGCTGGGTGCGCTGGCCATGGGCGATCTCGGCCGCATGTTCCCGGACACGGATCCGCGCTGGAAGGGCGTGTCGAGCCTGATCCTTCTCGAGGGCGTCCTGGACGCGCTGCGCGCGCGGCGCGCGACGCTCGTGAACGTGGACGCCACGCTGATCTGCCAGACGCCCCGGCTCGCCTCGCACCTGCCCGCCATGGCCGCGCGCCTGGCGCAATGCCTCGGCGTCGAGACCGATCGCGTGAGCGTCAAGGCGAAGAGTCCCGAGCATCTCGGGCATCTCGGCCGCGGCGAGGGCATAGCGGCCATGGCGGTCGTGAGCGTCGAGGTGCCCTGATGGCGCTCCGTATCTTCAATACCCTCACGCGGCGGAAGGAGGACTTCGTCCCGCTCGTCCCGGGCGAGGTGGGGATGTACGTCTGCGGGGTGACGGTGTACGACCTCTGCCACATCGGCCATGCCCGGAGCGCCATCGTCTTCGACGTGATCCGGCGCTACTTGCGTTTCAGGGGCTATCGCGTCACCTTCATAAAGAACTACACGGACGTGGACGACAGGATCATCCGCAAGGCCAACGAGGAAAGCGTGACTGCCCAGGTGATCTCGGAGCGCCACATCGCAGAGTATCAGACCGACATGGCCTCGATCGGCGTCCAGCCGGCCGACGTGGAGCCCAAGGCCACCGAGCACATCCCGCAGATGGTGGAGCTGATCGGCCGGCTCATCCGGCGCGGGGTCGCCTACGAGCTGGACGGCGACGTCTACTTCGAGGTCCGCCGCTTTCCGCACTACGGCAAGCTCTCCGGCAAGAATCTCGACGAGCTCGAATCGGGCGCCCGAGTAGACGTGGACGAGCGCAAGCGCGATCCGCTCGACTTCGCGCTGTGGAAGGCGTCCAAGCCGGGCGAGCCCTCGTGGCCCTCTCCCTGGGGACCCGGTCGCCCCGGCTGGCACATCGAGTGCTCCGCCATGTCCATGCAGTATCTCGGCGAAACCTTCGATCTGCACGGAGGCGGCGAGGATCTCATCTTTCCGCACCACGAGAACGAAATTGCCCAGTCCGAAGGCGCGACGGGCAGGCCCTTCGTGCGCTGCTGGGCGCACAACGGCTTCGTCAACCTGAACGCCGAAAAGATGTCGAAGTCGCTGGGCAATACGCTGTGGATCAGGGACATGGTGCGCCGGCACGATCCCGAGGCACTCCGGCTGTACTTCCTGGGCACGCACTACCGGCACCCGCTCGAATTCGCCGACGAGCGCGTTGCGGAGTCGACGAAGGCCCTGGGGCGACTGCGCGCGCTCGTGGTCGAGGCCGACCGCATCGCGGCCAAGGGCACGCCCGCGCCCGGGCCCGACGGTGGGCTCTTCGACGAGATCGCGGGGCACCGGGCGCGCTTCGAGGCCGCTATGGACGACGACTTCAATACGCCCCAGGCCCTGGGCGTGCTCTTCGACCTGGCGCGGCTGCTCCAGGGCGCGCGCGCGCAGGTCGCCGAGAGGCGCCTCGCCGCCGGGGTCTTCCTCATGGGCGTGGGCGAGCTGGTGACGCTCGCGCGGACGCTCGGACTGCTCGAAGCGGGCGGCCGGCTGGAGCGGCCGGTGGATCCGCAGCTGAAGGCCAAGGTCGAGTCGCTCCTGTACCTCCGCGAGCAGGCGCGAAAGCAGCGCGATTTCGCCGAGGCCGATCGGCTCCGGAACGAGCTGACCGCGCTGGGCGTCACGCTCAAGGATTCACGCGACGGCGCCACCACCTGGACGCTCGGCTCATGAGTGCGGACGAAGCCGAGGACACCCCTCTCTGCGGGCGCAACCCCGTGCTCGAGCTCCTGCGGGCCCAGAGCCGTCGGGTGGAGGAAGTCGCGATTCTCGCCGAGGGTCGCGGTCCCGCGCTCCAGGAACTGCTGGGCCTGGCCAGGCGCCTCGGCGTCAAGGTCTCGTACCGGACTCGCGACCAGCTGACGGCCATCGCAGGCAGCCCGCACCATCAAGGCGTGGTGGCGCGGGTCGCGGGCGCCTCCTACGCCGCTCTCGATGAGCTCCTGGCCATCCCCGGGCAGCGCGGGGAGCCGGCCTTCTTCCTGGCGCTGGACCAGATTCAGGATCCTCGCAACCTGGGAGCCGTCCTGCGCTCCGCCGAGGCGACGGGGGCGCACGGAGCCATTGTGCCCAAGCACCACGCCGCCGGCGTTACCGCTGCCGCGGCCAAATCCGCCATGGGAGCGGCGGAGTATCTGCCGGTCGCCCGCGAGACGAATCT
>JBKPBU010000359.1:0-3432 GCA_046727015.1 Candidatus Methylomirabilota bacterium
AAGCAACCCCCGAAGTGATACCTGTTCCGACCACGAGGAGATCGTACTGTCGCTCCATGCCGCCTCCCTGGCTCTCTTGAGGTCACGAGCCTCCATGGCGAGTTATCGTAGCCGAAGGCGAACGGGTGAGCCAGAGCGGTAAGGCATGCAAGGAGCGCGACGTCGCCTTGACAGGTTCGCCGGATCTCGCCTAACCTCCTGTCGCCCTACCAAGGATCCAAAAAGTAAGGCGGAGGTCTGCGATGCTCGACCGTCGAAGCCTTCTCAGGTACCACTCCATCCACGGCATCTACAAGCTCATGGACGCCTGGGTCGTCTGACGAGATGCCTCCCGTGACGGCGCCCAAGCGTATCGCGATCCGTGCGGGGTACGTCATCGCGTTCGACGGGCGGGGCCACCGGCTCCTCCGCGATGGCGTGGTGGTGATCGAGGGCGACACCATTCTCCATGTCGGGCCGCGCTTCGACGGCCGTGTGGACGAGACGGTGGATGCGCACGATCGTGTCCTGACCCCCGGGCTCATCTCCACCCACGCCCATATCAGCGGCTCGCCGCTGGACCGGTCGTTCATCGAGGATCGCGGCAACCCGCAGTTCTGGTACTCGGGCCTCTTCGAGATGCTGCCCGTGCGGAGCGAGGCGCAGGACGAGGAGGCGGGGCGCGCCTGTGTCGATTTCTCCATGGCCGAGCTGCTGCGCGGCGGGGTGACCACCGTCATGGAGATCGGCACGCTCGGCGAGTACGTGGTCGAGCGCGCGCCGCACTACGGGATCCGGGTCTACATGGGACAGGCCTTCCGCTCCGGGAGGTGGCTCACGAAGGACGGCAAGCGCGTCGAGTGGGAGTGGAGCGAGGAGCAGGGACGGCAGGGGCTCCGGCGGGCGATGGACTTCCACACGCGGTGGGACGGCGCGCACGGCGATCTCGTGCGATGCTTCGTCTCGCCGTCGCAGATCGACACGTGCACGGCCGAGCTCCTGAAAGACGCCAAGCGCTTCGCCGACGAGGTCAGGCGGCCCTACCAGGTGCACACCTCGCAGTCGGTGGTCGAGTTCAACGAGATGGTGGCGCGCCACGGCAAGACGCCGATCGCGTGGCTGAGAGAGCTGGGCGTGCTCGGCCGGAACACCGTACTGGGGCACGCCATTATCGTCGGCGGCTCATCGTGGACGAACTATCCTGACGGCGACATCCGGCTCATGGCCGAGGCCGGCTGCTCGGTGGCACACGCGGTATGGGTGTTCGCGCGGCGCGGCGTGGCCATGGAGTCCTTCGGCCGCTACCGGGAGGCCGGCGTCAACATGTCTCTCGGCACCGACACGAACCCCCAGAGCGTGATCGAGGCCATGCGCTGGGCTGCCGTGGTCTCGAAGATCATGGAGCGGAACACGGAGGCGACCACTGCGGCCCACGCCTTCGACGCGGCAACCCTCGGGGGGGCCCGGGCACTCATGCGCGACGACCTCGGGCGCATCGCCCCGGGCGCCAAGGCCGACCTCGTCCTCTGGAAGGCCTCCTCGTGGCGGATGACACCGCTCCGGGATCCGGTGAAGAACATCGTGTACAACGCGAGCGACGAGGATGTGGACCGTGTCTACGTCAACGGCCGCCTCGTCGTGGACGGCGGGCGCGTGCAAGGCGCCGACGAAGGCGCCATCCTCGGAGCGCTCCAGGCCGGCGGTGAGCGCATGTGGCCGCGCATGACGAAGTACGACTGGGCGGGGCGCGGCGCCGACCAGCTTTCTCCCCAGACGTACCGCGAGTGGGGAGAATAGCCAGCCCGGAAGCGGCAATGACGCGGACTAGTCGCGGATGACCAGCTCGGCAACGGGCACGCCCGAGCGAAACCGCTTCACCAGGTCGTCCGGATCGTATTCGACACCGATCGGGTTCTGAGCGAAGGCGGGCGACAGCATCCAGTCCTGTCCTTCCTTCGCGGTGGCGAAATTGTCGATCTGCAGCTCCACGCGGTTGCCGTCCGGGTCGCGGTAGTACATCGACGTGGTCGGCCCGTGGTTGACACAGAAGAACGGCTTGATCCCGAGGTCCCTGAGTCGGACATAGTTGTCGAGAAACTCGCCCATGGAACCGAAGGTGAAGGCGACGTGGTGCAAGCCCGGCTGTTCGATCGGCTTCACGCCCAGCTCGGTGGCCGCCGGGTCACGCGGGACCAGCGGGCCGAAGTCCACGAACGCCACGCGGTGATGCTCGTCGTCGTACGTCGCGAACGCGAGGTGCTTGTCCTCGTAGACCACCCGCGCGCCCAGCACGGCACAGTACCAGTCGCGCATCTCGGCCATCCGGTTGGTCTGGTAGACGAGGTGAGCCAGCTTTGTCGGCGGCATTGCGTAATCCTCCCGCGGGTCGTGCCCGCTCATCGTCGCGCCCCGGGTCTCGGCACAGCGCGGATGCAGCCTGGTCGATGTGAGGCGATCCTGCCAGAGTGCGCGAGAGAGGTCAAACTGCGGCGGCCGGCTGGCGGCGACCCGTAGACCATGACGCAACACTGGATACAGGCAGACGTTGGTCTGGCCGCGGCCGGTCCCTTGCGCTATTGTGGAGCGGCTTTTCAACCACCGTCGAGGAGGGACTTGATGAACTTCCGTACCCTGCGTTACGAGAAACTCGGCGCTGTCCTTCGCATCACGGCGAATCGCCCCGAGGTGCTCAATGCCCAGAGCCGAGTGATGGTCGTCGAGCTGGACGAGGCTTTTCGAGCCGGGTCGGACGACGCGGACGTGCGGGTCATCATCGTGGCCGGGTCGGGGGCGCATTTTTCCGCCGGCCACGACCTGGGCAGTCGCGAGGAGCTAGAAGACCAGCAGACCCGTCCGGTGGGTCCCGGCATCGCCGAGAATCTCAAGCATCTCTCGGAGCTGTACCTCGAGACCTGCCTGCGCTGGCGGGATGTGCCGAAGCCAACCATTGCCCAGGTCCAGGGCTACTGCATCATGGGCGGCTTGATGCTCGCCTCCTGCTGCGACTTGATCATCGCGGCGGAGGATGCGCTCTTCGCCGATCGGGCCGTGCGCTGGGGCGGCTCGCACGTGCAGTACTTCTCCATGCCGTGGGATCTCGGTCCCCGGAAGGCCAAGGAGTATCTCTTCACCGGTGACTACATCGATGCGCGCACGGCGCTCGAGCTGGGCCTGGTCAACCGCGTGGTCAAGCGCGAGGCGCTGGCCGAGGCGACGATGGAGTTGGCGCTGCGGATCGCGCTGCAAGATCCCTTTGCGCTCAAGCTGGCCAAGGCCTCGGTGAACGAGACCATGGACACCCAGGGGCATCGCCGGGCCGTCGAGGCCGCGTTCAAGAACTACATGCTGACGATCCCGCACCGGCAGGCGCTGGGCACCTATGGCGCGGCGGCGCGGGCCAAGGGCGTGAAGGCGCGCATCGAGACGCGAGATCAGAAGTTCGGCGATGTCGAC
>JBKPBU010000360.1:0-3891 GCA_046727015.1 Candidatus Methylomirabilota bacterium
CCTGAGCGTCCACTCGCGCGCGGTCTCCCGGCGAAAAGGTCGTGACGAGCCGCCTGCGGCACTCTCAGTGCCCGGAGTGGAACGCCTCCAGGTAGCGCTCGGCCTCGAGCGCGGCCATGCAGCCGGTGCCGGCGGCGGTGACCGCCTGCCGGTAGGTGAAGTCGGCGACGTCGCCCGCCGCGAAGACTCCGGGCACGGAGGTCTCGGTCGTCCCGGGCGTGACCTTGATGTATTCGTTCGGGTGCAGGTCGATCTGGCCCTTGAAGAGCGCCGTGTTCGGCAGATGGCCGATGGCGATGAAAAGCCCGTCGACCGGCATCTCCGACTGGGCACCGGTCTTGAGGTTCTTGAGGCGCACCGCCGTCACCTTGCCCTTGGCCGGGTCGAGGACGTCCTCGACGCCCGTGTCCCAGATGAACTCGATCTTGGGGTTCTTCAAGGCCCGTTCCTGCATGATCTTCGAGGCGCGGAGCGTGTCCCGGCGGTGGACCACCTGCACCTGGCGGCCGAGGCGCGAGAGGTAATTCGCCTCTTCCATCGCCGAATCACCGCCGCCCACCACCATGATGTTCTGGTCCTTGAAGAAGAAGCCGTCACAGGTGGCGCAGGTGCTGACGCCGCGTCCCATGAGCTTGGCCTCGTTCGGCAGGCCTATGAGCTTGGCGGTGGCGCCGGTGGCGATGATGACCGTGTCGGCCTCCACCGCCACCTCGTCCGCCTTGATCTTGAACGGCCGGCTGCGGAAATCCACTTCCGTCACGTCGTCGGCGATCATCTCGGTGCCGAAGCGCGCCGCCTGGGCCTTGAAGGTCTCCATGAGGGGCGGCCCATCGATGCCATCCACGAAGCCGGGATAGTTCTCTACCAGAGTCGTCAACATGAGCTGGCCGCCCGGCTGGATGCCGGTGAACATCATGGGAGACAGATTGGCCCTCGCCGCGTAAATGGCCGCGGTATAGCCCGCCGGGCCCGAGCCGATGATGACAACCTTCCGTGTCGGCGCCATGTCGTCTCCTTTGCGTCGATCGCCCTTACGATGCTCCGAACGCCGTTCTAGATGCCCAGAATGCGCTCAAGCTCGGCCAGGTCCCGTATCTCGAACTCCGGCGCCCGGACTTCCTCGGGCAATGGGCTCGAGCCCCGGTTGATCCAGGCCACGGGCATGCCCACCCCCTGAGCTCCCACGACATCGATGTCGGCGCGGTCGCCGACGAAGAGCGCCTCGCCGGCGGGAAGGCCAAGTCGCCGCAGAGCCAGCTCGAAGATCACCGGCTTGGGCTTGCGCCATCCGACCTCGTCGGAGACCACCACCGTCTCGAAGAGATCGGCCACGCCTTCACGCTCGAGGATGTAGCGCGCCGTCGGAGTGTAGTCGAAGTTCGACACCACCGCCAGCCTGTGACGCTTCCTGAGATTCCTCAGCAGCTCGCCATGATGATCGGGAAAGACCACCGCCTTCGAAAGCTCCCTCATGTGGGTCGCCAGCAGCATCTGGAGCGCCTCGGGCGGCACCCGTCCGTCGCCCAGACCCAGGCGCCCGAACATCAGGCCGAAGCGCTCGGGCGCCGTCACCTCCCGGTGCGACTCGCCGCGGAGGCGCTCCGCCTCCTGCCAGCTCCAGAAGAGCGCGTCGACGAAGCCTTCGAGGCCGAGGCCGGGGGCGAACGGCTGGAAGGCCTGGTGGAGATGCCCGGCCGTGGTGCGCCGCGTCTTGCCGTTGACCTGCACCTCGGGCAGCCTCTCGCGATCGAGGAGGACGAGGGTGTCGAAGAGGTCGAAAATGACGGCCGACGTGGTCACGGCAGCGGCTTTCTCTGCGCATACCCCTCGTCGAAGCCGTGCCAGAAGCGCACCGCGTCCTCACCGTACCGCCAGCAGAGGTTGACGGGCTGGGGCCCTGCCGTCTGCGGCACCAGGCCGGGGAAGTCCACCAGACCCGTCTCGAGGTCCTTGGTGACGCCCCCGAGCTCCAGAACCTGCTGCAGTGCCTGCTTGACCTCGATCGTGAAGCCGTCGAGCCTCTCGGCCTTGGCCTTCCAGTCGTGCTGGTCCACCATGGCGCCGCCCGAGGCCCGGATCCGGTCCCGCTCCTCGCTGAGCGCCTCCTGCAAGGCGCTCGCGCGGCGATGGAGCTCCATCGCCTGGCGCATGAGCTCGCTGAGCCTGGGGATCAGCGCGTTGACCTCGGCCACCGTGAAAAGGCGCGCGTTCATCGCTCCTCCACGAAGATCGCATGGACTTCCTTGGGACCGTGGACCCCTCGGGTAAGGGTCAGCTCGATGTCCGCCGTGCGCGAGGGCCCCGTGATGAAGTTGATCACGGCCCCCGACATGGTCCGCGCAGGGTCGGCGTGCAGCGCCTCCAGCACGATCCCCACCTGCTCGAGCGACTCGACGAGCCTGTCGCGTCCGAAGACGGCCACGTGCGTCGCGGGCAAGAGAGAGGTGGAGCGCGGCCGTCCGCGTCCCGACACGAGCACGAGCGTCCCGGTCTCCGCGAGCGCCCAGTCCACGCCGGTCACGCCGATCTCTGCGCTGGCCGCGGCGTCCCGGTGTCGCTCGCGCGCCGCCGCGTCGGGGTCGGCGTCCGGGGCTACGGTGACGGCGAGTCCCTCCCGGCCCAGGCTCTGGCGAAGATCCACGCCGAGCGCTCCCGGATGCCACGACAGGATGCCCTTGGCCTGGCGCTCCCTGGCGATGCCCCCGATGACTCGCGGAACCTCGTCCATGCCGGCCACGCTGTGGAACACGCCGGCCACGCGCTCGAACTCCTCGCGAAAGCGCGCGAGGGCCTGCGGCCAGCGCTCGAGCATCTGGCGCCTCACCACCTCGGCCGCCTGCCCGGCATCGGCCGGTCGCGGCACGGGGCGCGTCTCGAAGAGACCCCGGGTCTTGTCCATCTCCCGGCGTATGCTCCCGAGGAACTCGGCGCGGGTGGTCACGGGCGCTCGAGCTCCTTCGTGTCCCGGAGCTCCGGCCATCTCTCGCTGAAGGTGCGGGACGCGACAGGCGGCAGATCCCGCGTGCGCGTCCACTTCCCGAAGAAGAGCGGCAAGCCTTTGACCCTGCCGTTCCTGATGAAAGGCCTCTGCGCGATCCGACCCAGCACCGCTCCGAGCGCGAAGAGAGAGGACGAGGTCATGATCCGGCGGGCGAGGCCGAACACCATCCGCTCGGGCCACGACGCGATCTTCTCCCGCTCGACCTGCTCGCGGAGCTCCACCAGCATGCGCGGGATGTCGATGCGCACCGGGCAGACGTCCTTGCACGCGCCGCACAGCGACGACGCGTGGGCCAAATCCTTGACCGAGGCCGCGCCCTTGAGCATGGCCGTGAGCAGGATGCCGATGGGCCCTGGGTAGGTATAGCCGTAGGCGTGGCCGCCGATCTGCCGGTAGACGGGGCAGACGTTGAGACAGGCGCCGCAGCGCAGGCAGTAAAGCGCTTCCCGCAGCGTGCCCGCGATCTGGCGGGTGCGGCCATTGTCCATGAGGATCAGGTGAAGCTCTTCCGGACCCTCGGTCTCTCCGGGCTGGCGCGGCCCGCGCACGAGGGTGGTGTACGAGGAGAGCTTTTGCCCGGTCGCGCTGCGCGCCAGGATGGCGAGGAAGACCATGAGGTCCGTCATGGTCGGGATGACTTTTTCCATCCCCATGACGGCCACGTGGATGCGCGGCAAGGTGGTGACCATGCGCCCGTTGCCCTCGTTGGTCACGAGGACGATGGTTCCGGTCTCCGCCACGGCGAAGTTCGCCCCCGTGATGCCCATGTCGGCGTCGAGAAACTTCTGCCTGAGCTCCTTGCGGGCCACCGCCGTCAGCACTTCCGGATCGGCTTCGAAGTGGCCGCCCAGCTCCTTCGAGAAGAGCTCGGCGACCTGTCCCTTGGTCTT
>JBKPBU010000361.1:0-6432 GCA_046727015.1 Candidatus Methylomirabilota bacterium
AACAACGTCGACCACTGCACGCGGCTCTGCCATTCACCCACGGTCGAGGCGATGCTGACGTCCATGGGCTCGGGCGCGACGTCCAACTCCTACCAGGACTACGAGGAGGCGGGCTGTCTCATGGTGGTGGGCGCCGACGCCTCGGCCAATCACCCGGTGATCGCCATCCGCCTGCGCAAGGCGGTCCAGCGGGGCGCGCGCCTCATCGTGATCAACCCCAAGCGCATCGAGCTCTGCGAGCAGGCCGATCTCTGGATTCAGGAGCGGCCGGGCACCGACGTCGCGCTCTTCAACGCGATGTCCCGGGTCATGCTCGACGAAGGCCTGGCCGACCTCGACTTCATCCGCTCCCGCACCGAGGGCTTCGAGGCCTGGGCGGCTTCGCTCGAGCGCTACACGCTCGACTATGCCGAGGAGGTGACGGGTGTGCCGCGCGAGACCATCGCGCAGGCGGCGCGCTGGTACGCAAGGCCGGCTTTCGCGGGCTCCTGTCTCATCTGGGGCATGGGCATCACCCAGCACACGAACGGCACGGCCAATGCGCACGCGCTGCTCAACTTCTCGCTGGCCTCGGGTCAGATGGGCTTCGCGGGCTCCGGCATCTCGCCGCTCCGCGGCCAGAACAATGTCCAGGGCTGCGGCGACGCGGGCGCCATCCCGACGAATCTTCCCGGCTATGCCGACTATTCGGCCGCGAGCCTCACGCGCTTCGAGCGCGCGTGGGGCGTGAGGCCTCCTGCCACGCCCGGGCTCGTCGTGACGGAGATGACCGAGGGGTGCTTCGACGGATCCATCCGCGCGATGTACGTGGTCGGCGAGAACCCGATGCTGGCGGAGCCCGACCTCCACCACGTCGACAAGGCCCTGCGACAGCTGGACTGCCTGATCGTCCAGGACCTCTTCATGCACGAGACCGCGGAGCTGGCCCACGTCTTCCTGCCGGCGGCGGCCTTCGCCGAGAAGGACGGCACCTTCACCAACTCCGAGCGCCGCGTGCAGCGGGTGCGGAAAGCTATCGACCCGCCGGGGCAGGCGAGGGCCGACTGGTGGATCACCGCCGAGCTGGCGAAGCGCGTGGCGCGGAGGCTCGGTGAGCCGGCGCCGGGCTTCGACTTCACCCACCCCTCCGAGATCTTCGACGAGATGGCGCGGCTCTGGCCTGCCATCGGTGGGCTCTCCTACGCAAGGCTCGAGTCGGGCGGGATCCAGTGGCCGTGCCCGACGACGGATCACCCGGGCACCCGATTCCTGTACGCCGAGGACTTTCCAACGGGCCGCGCCCGCTTCGTACCGGTCAGCCAGGGCGAAACAGCGGCCGAGCTACCCGACCGCGACTACCCCTTCGTCCTCAATACGGGGCGACTGCTCTACCATTGGCATGGCGGGACGCTGACCCGGAGGGTGCAAGGGCTGCTGGAGTTGGCGCCGCGTCTCGAGATCGCCGTGAACCCGGCCGACGCGCGGCGATTGGGCTTCGACGAAGGCGGCGAGCTCAGAGTGATCTCACGCCGCGGCGAGCTCAGCGGTTATGCGCACGTGACCGAGGCGGTCCGCCCCGGCGCCGTCTTCGTTCCCTTCGTCAAGCTTGCCGACTCGGCCGCCAACTTCCTCACCAACTCCGCCCACGACCCCACGTCCAAGATCCCCGAGTACAAGGTCTGCGCCGTCCGCCTCGAAAAAGCCTAGCGAGCGGCCGAGGGAGCCCCAACATGTAACTACGTCTGGGGTCGCGGATGGGCCCTTATCGGCGCCCTGCCGGCAGGTCGCGCAGGAAGTCGTCGAGGATACGGGAGAAGGCCTCGGGAGCGTCCAGCACCAGGTGGTGGTAGACGCCCAGCATGGTCACGAGCCTGGCGTTCGGAATGGCGGCTTCCATACGCTCGGCCATCTCCTTGGGCATGATCGGCGAGAGCTCTCCGCGCACGAGCAAGGTGGGCGCCTTGATCTGGGGCAAGAGCGACCAGCCGTCCGCCGGATTCCGGGCGCCATTGCACTGGGGGTCGAAGCGGTAGAGGAAGCTGCCCTCTCGCAGCGTGATGCCCTGGCGCCCCAGGTGTTCGAGCAGGTCAGGGGCGGCCAGCGTCTCGGCCGGGAGCAGCCTGAAGCTCCGGAGCGCCGAGTCGAGGGTCTCGTGACGCCGCGGGCCGCGGTGCCCCCGGCGGTGCATCATCCGGAGGCGCTCGGGAGGCAGCGATGGCCGGCTGTCGACCACGCAGAGCCCCCGGACCCGGTCGGCGTGCCAGGCCGAAAAGCCCATGGCGTTGTGGCCGCCCATGGAGTGTCCCACTACCACCATCCGCTCCCAGCCCAGGTGGTCCATGACGCCGACCAGGTCGGAGGCGAACTGCTCCGTGCCGTAGCGGGCATCAGGCGCCCAGTCGCTCTCCCCATGCCCACGCTGATCCAGGGAAATGATGTGGAACCTGTCAACGAAAGCCGGGACCACCGCGTCAAACCAGTGGGCATGGGCGGAGCCGCCGTGGAGGAAGCAGAGGGCCGGACGTCCCGGCTGCCCCCATTCGAGCGCCCGGAGGGTCATGCCGTTGACGATGAATGAACGACGCCTGGCAGCGTCGCATGCATAGGGGGATGGGGTCATGTACGCAATTGTAGCGCGGCGCGAAGAAAAACCTTTGGGCTGATCACGAATACCACGTAGATTCGAGAGTGGGAATGGATCCTCTTCCGGAGCCAGTGGAACCACCCGGCCGCAGCAAGCGCCCCGTCGTCTACGGAGCGCTGGTGCTGGGCGCGCTCACCACGATCGTCGCGATGGGCTGGCTGTTGCTCCCCCCCTCCCTGCTCCTCCAGCGCCAGGTCGCCTCGGCGACCGTGCAGCCGGACGCACCGGCGCCCTCTCCTCGGCCCGAGGAGCGTTCCGTGCGCGGGCGCGTGCTGGACGCCGAGAGTCGCGCGCCACTGGCCGGCGCCTCGGTGTGGGTCGGCCCCGCCGAGTTCCGGACGGACGAAGAAGGCCGCTTCACGACGGAGCCCGTGAGCCCGGGTGCCGCCCTCTTCGTCAAGGTTCCGGGCTATGAGCTTCGCCGCCTCACGGCGGACAGCAAGGACATGACCGTCGCGCTCCAGCCCAAGGTGGTACGCGCCGCCTACCTGACCTACTACGGCGTGGCCGACAAGAGCATCCGCGAGCGGGTGCTCGAGCTCGTGGCGCGCACGGAGCTCAATGCCGTCGTCATCGACATCAAGGGCGACCGTGGCCTCATCCCGTACCGCACCGCAGTGCCGCTGGCCCTCGAAGCGGGCGCGCAGGGACCTGTCATCATCAAGGACTTCGACGGGCTCCTGGCTTCCCTCAAGGCGCGCAATATTTACACCGTCGCGCGCATCGTGACCTTCAAGGATAACGTGCTCGCCCAGCACCGTCCCGATTGGGCCATCCTGGACACGCGCACCGGCAAGCCATGGATCGACAACGAGAAGCTGGCCTGGGTGGATCCCTTCCGCGAGGAAGTCTGGGACTACGCCATCGCCATCGCCAAGGAGGCCGTGGCGAAGGGCTTCGACGAGGTTCAGTTCGACTACGTCCGCTTCCCGACGGACGGCAAGCTCTCGGCGGCCAGGTACTCCCAGCCCAACAACGCGCAGACGAGGCTGCCGGCGATTGCGGGCTTCCTCGCCAAGGCGCGCCGCGAGCTCGGGCCAACGGGGGCTTTCCTCGCCGCCGACGTCTTCGGCTACACAGCCTTCAACGACAACGACACCGACATCGGGCAGCGCGTCGAGGAGCTTGCCCCGCACCTGGACTACATCTGCCCCATGGTCTACCCCTCCGGCTATCACCGGGGCATCCCCGGGGTACGCAACCCCGTGCTCCAGCCCTACGAGATCGTCAAGGAGAGCGTGAGGCTGACGCGGAAGCGCTCGACGCCCGGCACGGTCCAGGTCAGGCCGTGGCTCCAGGACTTCCGCGACTATGCCTTCGACAAGCGCATCTTCGGCGTCAACGAGATCCGCGCTCAGATCCGCGGGGCGCGCGACGGCGGGGCAATGGGCTTCATGCTGTGGAATCCCAAGAACGACTACACGGGCCGAGCCCTCGCCCCGAAGACGACGGTCACGGCGAAGGCCATCCCCTAGGCGTGACCCGCCCACTCTGCGCCCTCACGCTCGCGGCCGTGCTGCTTCTGCCGTCGGCCGCCTCGGCCGGGTCGCTGCAGCCGAACGAGCTCGGGCGCGTGATGATCCTCGAGTATCACAAGGTGGATCAGCCCGAGGAGCGCTGGACCCGTACCCCCGCAAACTTCCGCGGCGACCTCGAGCGCCTCTGGGAGCGCGGCTACCGGCTGGTAGCCCTCAACGACTTTCTCGATGGCCACATCGCCATTCCCCGCGGCACGACGCCCGTCGTCCTCACCTTCGATGATTCGTCGCCCGGCCAGTTCAGGCTGATCGAGAAGAACGGCGAATGGGTGCCGGACCCCGATTGCGCCGTCGGCATCCTCGAGGCCTTCGAGCGCCAGCATCCGGAGTTCGGCCACGCGGCGACCTTCTACGTGCTGCCGGGCGCCGATCCGCCCAACCGCCTCTTCAATCAGAAGGAGCTGGCGGGTCGCAAGCTCCAGTACCTGGCCGGCCACGGTTACGAGATCGGCAATCACACGCTCTGGCACGCGAACCTGGCCAGGTACCCTGAGCGAGTGGTGCGCGGGCAGCTGGCGACGGCGCAGGAGTGGATTCAGCGTCACGTGCCCGGCTACCGCATCCGGACCCTGGCGCTGCCCATGGGCGCCTACCCGAAAGATGTTCGCTGGGCCATCGAGGGAGCGGAGGGCCAGGTGACTTACCGTCACGATGCCATTCTCAAGGTCGCGGGCGGGGCGGCGCCTTCGCCGCACGCGCGAGCCTTCGATCCGTTTCACCTGCCGCGCATCCAGGCGCTCGAGAGCGAGCTCGCCCACTGGCTGGGCTACTTCGAGCGCAACCCCCAGGAGCGCTACGTCAGCGACGGTGACGCGTCTTTGATCACCGTGCCGGCTGGCACCCTGGACAAGGTCCGCCGGTCACCCGGGGCGAAGGTCGTCGAGCGCCAATAGGAGGGACTACTTGTAGATGAGATACGACGCGCGCCGCTGGAGAAAGCTTGCCCGGTCAGCTTCAGCCCATTGCCTCAGGCGTGCGAGGGAATCCCCCCGCAGGAGAGCCCAGATCGTCGATCGGTTCACCAGGAGATTCTGGATGGAAGCCGCCCGGAACTGCGCCGGGTACCGCTCGAGCAACGTCCGGCCGAGCGTCAGGCCCACGGTCACCGGTCGGAGCGCGTCCCGGTCCGTGACAACGAGGCGCACACCGCCCAGCATCTGCCCGGCGTAGACGCTCGAGTCGGGCTGGAAGTTGACCGGCTGAAAGGTTACCCCGGGCATCGCCAGAGCGTTGAGCGCGTCGGCCAGACCCTTGGGATCGCTGATCCAGGGCGCTCCCACCACCTCGAACGGCGTCTCCGTGCCGCGGCCCACGGACAGATTGGTCGCCTCGAGCAGCCCCACGCCCGCGTAGAGTAACGCCTCGGTCAGCGAGCGGATGTTGGGCGAGGGATTGACCCAGGGCAGCCCTGTCTGGTCGAACCACATGCTCCGCTCCCAGCCCTCGAGCGGCACCACCGTGAGCCTGACGGGGATCTTGCGCTCGCCAACGACCATCCGGGCGAACTCGCCCATGGTCATCCCGCTCCGAACCGGGATCGGATGCGGCGCCGTGAAGGAGCGCAGGTCGGGATCCATCACGGGCCCCTCGACGACGATTCCGGTGAGCGGGTTGGGCCGGTCGAGCACCACCACCGAGACGCCGTGGCGCGCCGCCTCCTCGAGGATGTACACGAGCGTCGTGAGATACGTGTAGAAGCGCACCCCCACGTCCTGGATGTCGAAGACGAGGGTGTCGAGCCCCTGGAGCATGGCTGCCGTGGGGCGCCTGTCGCTCCCGTACAGGCTCCAGACCGTCAGGCCCGTGGCGGGGTGCGTGCCGTTGGGCACGCGAGCATCCAGCAAGCCGTCGAGGCCGTGCTCGGGCGAGAAGATCGATTGAAGCCTCACGCCCGGGGCCTTGGCCAGCAGACCTACGTTGCGCTGGCCATCGGCGTCCACCCCGGTCTGATTCGTCACGAGCCCCACGACTCTGCCCCTGAGCTGCGCCCAGTCCTCGACCTCGAGCGCATCGAGTCCCGTCCGGATCTTGATACCGGAAACCGTGTCGGCGCTCGCGGGTGCGACGGCCTGCGCCTCGCCTTCCTCCGCCTCGGGCACGGCATTGAGGGCGAAAAGCCGGGCGCCCACGATGGCGCTCACGCGCCGGCGCAGCTCGACGACGGAGCCCTTGCCCGCCGGGTGGACCCGGTTCGTCAGGATGATCACATAGGTCTGGGTCGGCGGATCCATCCAGACGGATGTCCCCGTGAAACCCGTATGACCGACCGAG
>JBKPBU010000362.1:0-3532 GCA_046727015.1 Candidatus Methylomirabilota bacterium
AGGCAGATCCGGGCCGACGGCGTGACCGTGGTGCTGGTCGAGCACGTGATGAAGGCCATCATGCGGATCTCGGACCGCATCGTCGTCATTCACCACGGCGAGAAGATCGCCGACGGCCCGCCGGACCGCGTGGTCCAGGACCCGGGCGTGATCGCCGCCTATCTCGGCTCTCGGGTGGCCTAGCGTGCTGCGCATCGAGGATCTGGAAGTCGGCTACGGCAAGATCCAGGCCCTGTGGGGGATCAGCTTCGAGATCCCCGAAGGCGAGATCGTCGCCGTGGTCGGCGCCAACGGCGCCGGAAAGACGACGACGCTCAAGACGCTCTCGGGACTCCTCCGCCCCAGGGCCGGACGCATCCTGCTGGACGACCACCGGCTCGACGGTCTCTCGCCCGCCCGGATCGTCGAGCTGGGTGTGGTGCACGTGCCCGAGGGCAGGAAGCTCTTCCCCGAGATGACGGTGCTCGACAACCTGCTGATCGGAGGGTATCCGGCGACGGCGCGCGCCCAGCGGCCGCGGCGCCTCGAGCAGGTGTTCACGATCTTTCCGAAGCTGGCGGAGCGGCGGCGGCAGCTCGCGGGGACGCTCTCCGGCGGCGAGCAGCAGATGGTGGCCATCGGCCGGGGTCTCATGGCGGGCCCCAAGATCCTGATGCTCGACGAGCCGTCACTGGGCCTGGCGCCCATCATGGTGGCCGAGATGTTCCGGGTCATCGGCGAGATCAACCGCGCCGGAGTGACCGTGCTCCT
Source organism: Candidatus Methylomirabilota bacterium (assembly GCA_046727015.1). Classification (GTDB taxonomy): domain Bacteria; phylum Methylomirabilota; class Methylomirabilia; order Rokubacteriales; family CSP1-6; genus AR37. The sequence continues at coordinate 751 of JBKPBU010000362.1, forward strand.
CGTCGAGCAGAACACCGAGCACGCGCTGGCACTCGCGCACCGGGGCTTCGTGCTCGAGTCGGGGCGCGTGGCCCTGTCGGGCACCGGCAGCGAGCTCCTGGCGAGCGCGCGCGTCCGCGAGGCCTACCTCGGGCTCTGACGCGTTGGACGACCCCTTGACGCCATGCCAGCGGCTGGCGCACGATGAGCGCGCCCGAGCCGGCGAGGGCCCCGATACCATGCTCAAGAAAATCATTCCCGTCGAGGATGCGATCTCCGTGCTGCACGACGGCGATGTGCTCGCGACCGCGGGTTACGGGGGGCACGGGGTTCCCGAGCAGCTCCTGGTCACGCTGGAAAGACGCTTTCTCGAGACCGGCACGCCGCGCGGCCTCACCCTCATCCACTCGACGGGCCAGGGCGACGCCAAGGACAAGGGACTCAATCACCTCGCCCATGACGGGCTGTTGAGACGCGTGATCGGCGGACATTTTGGCCTCACGCCGAAGATCGTCGAACTCGTGCTCGCCAACAAGATCGAGGCCTACAACCTGCCGGAAGGCGTGATCACCCACCTGTACCGCGACATCGCCGCCGGCAAGCCCGGTACCCTGTCCAAGGTTGGGCTCGGCACCTTCGTCGATCCCCGCATCGAAGGCGGAAAGATGAACGAGGCGACGCGGGACGACCTCGTCACGCTCATGACCATCGATGACGAGGAATATCTTTTCTACAAGGCGACGCCGATCAGCGTCGCGTTCATCCGCGGTACCACCGCCGATCCGGACGGCAACATCACCATGGAACACGAGGCGCTCATCCTGGAAAATCTCGCCATGGCAATCGCGGCAAGGAATTCGCGCGGGTATGTGATCTGTCAGGTCGAGCGAATCGCGGCCGAGGGCACGCTCGATTCCCGTCACGTCCGCATTCCCGGGGCGCTGGTCGATGCCGTCGTCATCGCCGAGCCGCAGCACCACATGCAGACCTGGGGCATTCCGTACAATCCGGCGCTCTCGGGGGAGGTCCGCATCCCGACGAAGATGCTGCCGCCGCTGCCGCTCGACGACAAGAAGGTGATCGCGCGCCGCGCGGCCATGGAGCTGCTGCCGGGCAGCGTGGTGAACCTCGGCATCGGCATACCCGACAACATCGGGCGAGTGGCGAATGAGGAACGAATCCACGATCTGCTCACGCTCACGGTCGATCCCGGGGTGATGGGCGGGGTGCCCGCAAGCGGTCCGGAGTTCGGCGCCGCTATCAACTGCCAGGCCATGGTCGATCACGCCTCGCAGTTCGACTTCATCGACGGCGGCGGTCTCGACGCGGCCTTCCTCGGGTTCGCCGAATGCGACGGCGCCGGCAACGTCAACGCCAGCCGCTTCGGCGATCGGATCGCGGGTTGCGGCGGGTTCATCAACATCAGCCAGAACAGCAAGAAGGTCGTCTTCGTCGGGAACTTCTCCGCGGGTGGCGCCACGCTCGCCCTCCAGGAGGGCAGGCTACAAGTGCTCACGGAGGGCCGCGTGACAAAGTTCGTCGAGCGCGTCGCCCAGATCACCTTCAGCGGCCCCCTCGCCTCAAACCGGAGAAAGGACGTCCTCTACGTCACCGAGCGCTGTGTCTTCCGCTTGACGCAGAGCGGCCTCACGCTCGTCGAGATCGCGCCGGGAATCGACGTCGAGCGCGATATCCTCCGCCATCTCCCGTTCCGTCCCGTCATCCAAGGCCCCGCCTTGATGGATGCCGCGATCTTTCTGCCCCCACCGATGGGGCTGCGCGACCGGATGCTCGACATCAACATCGAGGATCGCCTGTCCTATGATCCCGTCACCAACACCGTTTTCATGAACTACTCCGGCATGCGAGTACGAAGCGAAGAGGATATCAAGACGATCCTCGTGGCCGTGGACCGCCTGCTCGAACCGCTGGGCCGGCGCGTGAACTCGATCGTCAACTACGAGGGCTTTTCAGTGGACGACGACGCCATGCATGCGTACATGGACGCCGTGAAATATGTCGAGCGGAAGTACTATCTCAAAGTCTCCCGCTTCACCAATAGCGGCTTTCTGCGTCTCAAGTTCGCCAAGGAGCTGGAAAAGCGCCAGCTGACCTCGCGCGTGTTCGAGACGCGTCGGGAAGCCGACCACAATATCGCCGGAGAGCACGATCGTTAGGCCGCGCGGAAAAGGAGCACCGATGGCCAAGGACGTCCGCCCCGTCCACCACGCCGATCGCCGTCGCGACGTCATGATGCCCTACGCGCCGGCCCTCCTCGTCCGCCGCGGCTCGCTGCTCTTCGTCTCGGGCGTGACGGCGGCGGCCGTCTACCACAGCCACCCGCACCGCGAGGAGGAGTTCGACCTGCCGCGGACCATGCGCGAGCAGGCCGCCCTCGCCATGGAGAACCTCAAGAAGACCCTGGAGGCCGCCGGCTGCCGCATGAGCGACCTCGTGGCCGCGACTCGCTATCTCACCGACGTCGGCGAGCAGGACGATCTCAACCGCGTCTGGGCCGAGTACCTGGAGGGCCACCTGCCCACCACGACCACCGTCGAGGTCTCGCGGCTGGCCACCCATCCCAGCTGCAAGGTCGAGATCTCCGCCATCGCCGTCGCCGACTCCGAGGCGCCCGTCACGGCGCGCACGCGGCGGCGCACACGCCATGCCCGAAAGGGACGCACACGATGAAGATCACCGACGTCCACCTGACGCTCTTCGCCTGGGACGACATCCCCGCCACCCAGTACGGCCGGCACACCGGGACCTTCAGCGGCGCGAGCCAGCTCGGCCTGCTGACCAT
>JBKPBU010000363.1:0-3406 GCA_046727015.1 Candidatus Methylomirabilota bacterium
CGTCGTCGTACGGCATGCAGCCCTTGGCCATGAACGTGTGGGCCACCGGGATGCCGTGACTCCGTGCCAGCTCGCGCAGCTCCTTCGACGCTCCCCCGCGGATCACGCCATTGCCGGCGAAGATCAGCGGAAACGAGGCGCTCTCGATGAGGCGCGCCGCCGTCTGGAGCGCCTGCCGATCCGGAGAGGGGCGGCGCGGCCGCTCCGTCGACAGCGGGGTGCCCTCCACCAGCTCGGCCGCCACGTCTTCCGGCACCTCGATGTGACAGGCGCCCGGCTTCTCCGCCTCGGCGAGCTTGAAGGCCTTGCGTATCACCTCGGGGATGACGGCAGAGGCCTCCACGTGCGTGTTCCACTTGGTGAGCGGTCGCAAATGCTCCACGATGTCGATGCGCTGGTGCGATTCCTTGTGCACCCGATCGCGTCCCGCCTGGCCGGTTATCGCGACGAGCGGAGCGCGGTCGAGGTTGGCGTCGGCGACGCCGGTGGCGAGATTCGTCGCGCCCGGCCCCAGCGTCGACAGACAGACCCCCGCGCGCCCCGTGAGGCGGCCGTAGGCGTCGGCCATGAAGGCGGCACCCTGCTCGTGGCGCGTGGGAATGAAGGTGATCGGCGAGCCGAGGAACGAGTCCAGGATGTCGAGGATCTCCTCGCCCGGGAGACCGAAGACGTAGCGGACGCCTTCGTTCTCGAGGCACTGGACGATCAGGTCCGAAGCCTTCATGGCAGGTTCGAAGCCTTCATGGCGGCTCCGCGGCTAGGCGATCCAGACCGATTTGATGTTGACGAACTCGCGGATCCCGTACTCCGAGAGCTCGCGCCCGTAGCCGGAGCGCTTGATGCCGCCGAAGGGCAGGCGCGGGTCGGACTTGACGATGCCGTTGACGAACACGGCGCCCGCCTCGATCTGCGCGGCCAGATGCTCGGCGCGCGCCCGGTCCTGGGTCCACAGGGAGGCGCCGAGGCCAAAGGGCGAGTCGTTGGCGAGGCGGACGGCATCGCCCTCGTCCTTGGCGCGGACCACGGCCGCCACCGGCCCGAAGGTCTCCTGGTCGAAGGCCGGCATGCCCTTGTCCACTCCCGCGAGCAGGGTCGGCGGATAGAAGGCTCCCTTGCCGCTCGGGATCTCGCCGCCGAGGAGGCGCTTGGCCCCGCGCTTGACGGACTCCTCCACCTGCTTGTGGAGCTCGTCGCGGAGATCGATCCGCGCCTGCGGGCCGACCTGGGTCTCGCGGGCCAACGGGTCTCCCATCCGCCGCGAGCGGAGCTCCTCCAGGAACAGATCCAGAAACCGGTCGGCGACCGCCTCGACGGCGATGAAGCGCTTGGCGGCAATGCAGCTCTGGCCGCTGTTGACAAGCCGCGCATCCGCCGCCGCCTTCGCCGCCGCGGCGAGATCGGCGTCCGCCAGGACCACGAAAGGATCGCTGCCGCCGAGCTCGAGGACGGTCTTCTTGAGCTCGCGGCCGGCCTGGCCCGCCACGGCAATGCCGGCGCGCTCGCTGCCGGTGAGCGTCACCGCGACGATGCGCGGATCCGCGATGAGCCCGGCGACGGGCGCCGACTCGATCAATGCGGTGGCGAAGAGCCCCTCCGGGAAGCCCGCCACCCGAAAGATCTTCTCGATGGCCAGCGCGCAGCGCGGCACGTTCGACGCGTGCTTGAGAATCCCCGCGTTGCCGGCCATGAGGGCGGGCGCGGCGAAGCGGAAGACCTGCCAGTAGGGAAAGTTCCAGGGCATCACCGCCAGGACCGGCCCGAGCGGATCGAATCGGACATAGCTCTTCGAAGCGTCGGTGGTGCGCGGCTGCTCGGCAAGGAAGAATTCGGCGCGGTCCGCGTAGTAGTCACAGCACGAGGCGCACTTTTCCACCTCCGCCTCGGCCTGGACGATCGGCTTGCCCATCTCGAGGGTCATGGTGAGAGCGTGGTCGTCCTTGTGCTTCCTGAGCAGGCGCGCGGCGTCTCGCATGCGTTCGGCCCTGGCGGCGAGCGGCACCGACCGCCATTCCACGAATGCGGCGTGGGCCCGCGCCACGATGCGCTCGAGCTCCTCGGGAGAGCTCGCCTTGAATGTCTCGAGGACCTCTCCGGTAGTGGGATTGACGGATTGAATGCTCATTGGTCTCTCCCTCCCACTTCTCAGTGTACGGCGCCGGCACCCCGAGTCAAACGCCGGCTCTACCAGCGCTCGAGCCGCCGGGCCATCCAGCGCCACGTCTCCTCGGCGCGCTCGCGGGCCACCTCGTCGGGCAGCGTCGCGGGGCTCACGCCCGCCTTTTCGAGCACGCGCGATGCGACGCCGCCCTCCTGCTCGAGCAGCCCCACCGCCAGATGCTCGGCCTCGATCTGGCTATGGCCCTGGCGCTGCGCGGTGCTCTGCGTCTGTCGCACCGCGTCCTGGGCCTTCTCGGTCAGCCGGTTTGGATCCATCGCCGTGTCTCCTTGTCGATGGGGTTCCGTCGACTCAAGCTCTGCCCCGGAGCCGCCGCAGCTCCGTCTCCATCCGGTCCAGCCGCTCCACCAAGTCGGTGATGATCGCGGCCCCGACGAGGTCCACGCCGAGGTCGTCGTGCAGCCGGAGCATCCGCCTGAGCCGTGCCGCCATCACCGCCGCGAACTCGCTCGGGCCCGGCTCGGACGGCTCGACCAGGCCGAGGCGGATGAGGCGGTCGAGCTTCGCGGGGCTGATGCCGACGGCCGCCGCGAGCTGCTCCCGGGACAGCCACATCTCGCCCGGGGGCGGCGCGCTCATGATCGAGGCGTGCATCCGGCTGCGTGAGCGCGTGGGCATGGCGGTCATCCTCCCGCGGGCCGGTCGGCGGGCACGGAGGCGCTGCGCCGGAGCGCTTCGTACGCCTCCCGCTCGGCCGGACTCGGCCGCTCCGGCACCACGATGCGCACTACCGCGTGGAGGTCGCCGCGGCTGCCGTCCCCCCGCGGAAGTCCGCGGCCGCGCAGGCGGAGCCGCCGCCCGTTCTGCGTGCCGGGCGGCACCGTCAGCGTCACCGCGCCTTCGGGGGTGTCGACCCTCACCTCGGCCCCGAGCACCGTCTGCCAGGGCCAGAGCGGCAAATCCATTTCCAGGTCGTCGCCCACCACGCGGTAGCGCGGGTGCGGGACGAGGCGCAGGTGGAGGTAGAGATCCCCCGCGGGCCCGCCGTTGACACCAGGCCCCCCCTGACCCGCCAGGCGCAGCACGACCCCGTCGCGCACCCCAACGGGAATTTCTACGTCGATGGCCCGGCCGTCTGTCAGGTTGATGCGGCGCTTGGTCCCCCGGAGCAGGTCATCGAGGGTAACGGGCAGCTCCGCTTCGATGTCGGCGCCGGGCATCGTCACGCGGACGTTGCCGCGCCCGGCGCGTCCCGATGGCTGTCCGAAGATGGACGCGAAGAAATCGCTG
>JBKPBU010000364.1:0-4541 GCA_046727015.1 Candidatus Methylomirabilota bacterium
CTCCAGTGGGCGTCATTGGCCTCGACCACGATCCTGTCGTTCTTCGTCCACTCCACGAACTTGAACGGGCCCGTGCCGACCGGCTTGAGGTTCGCCTGGGCGTCGCCGACCTGCGCCACGTACTTCGGCGCCAGCTGGTACATGAGGGTCATCCGCGCCGGCATCGCGGGGTCGGGCACCTTGGTGTGAAAGCGCACCGTGTAGGGGTCGACGATCTCGACCGCCTCGATGGGCGCGAACCAGCCCTTCTGCGGCGACTTGAAGTCCCCGCGGTTGATGCGCTCGAACGAGAACTTGACCGCGTTGGCGTCGAAGGACTCGCCGTTGTGGAATTTCACGCCCTGGCGGAGCTTGACCTCCCAGACCTTGTCGCTGACGAGCTTGTAGGACGTCGCCAGCGCGGGCACGAGCTGAAGCTGCTTGTCGCGCGTGAGCAGGGTGTCGTAGATCGACGTGTTGATGATGAGCGTCACGATGTTGTTGGTCATCTGCACGTCGAGGAATTCGGCGTCGATGCCCTGGGCGATCGTGACGTCCCGCTCCCCCGCCGCCCATACCTCGGCCGGGGCCGCGAGCCCGCCACCCGCCAGCGCCGCGACCATGGCCATGATCGCCGCCACGAACCGGAAAGTGCTCAGCATGGAGTTCTCCTTCACTGGGTGGTCAGCGCTGTCCGCCAGGATCACAGCAAGCCTAAAAACGCAGGCCGATAGTATGTCCGCCGCGAGAGGGTGTCAAGGATGGCCGAGCGCGGCGGAGTATCGTGCTCGCTCACACGCGACTGTTGAGCACGTAGAAGGGCCGCGTCTCGCCGCCCAGCCAGTCGTTGTACCAGCGCTGCCAGTCGTTGTACCAGCGCTGGTAGTAGGGCTTCAGGCGCTGCAGCATCTCGGCCCGCCCGCGCTGCTCGTCGCCGATGGTCCTGGCGGCAGCTCGGACCTCCTGGTAGAGAGCGGCGACGTCCAGCGTGAGAAACCTTCGGTCTTCCATGACCAGCCGGCCGCCGATGACGGCGGTGGCAACGTCCGCTCCCATGGCTCGGTGCAGGAACGCCTCCACGATGTCGAGCTCATCGGTAAGCCACGGATCGTCCAGCACGCGGTCGAGGTCCACGAGGATGGCGTCGGCCTTCATGCCCGGCACCAGCGCGCCGAGGCGGCCCGCGAAGCCGAGAGCGCGCGCCCCGTTCACCGTGCCCATGGCGAGCACCTCGCGCGCGTCGAGCGGCGGCGTATTCAGATCGTAGCTCGGCACGCGGTGGAGCTTGTGGAGCATGCGCAGCTCCATCACCGCGTCCTCGTCATCATTGATCGTCTTGTCGTCCAGGCCCATGGCCACGTTCACGCCGCGCCGGACCATCTCGTACACGGGCGCCAGGCCGTTGCGCATGCCGAGGTTGCAGCTCGGGTGACTGGTGATCGACGCGCGGCGCTCGGCGAGAATGTCGATGTCCTGATCGGTGACCCAGATGGCGTGCCCCAGCACCACATGGTCGTCGATGAGGCCCCGCTCGTCCAGCCAGGCCACCGCGGTGCGGCCGTACTTGCGCAGGGAGAACGCCTTCTGGATGGGAGTCTGCAGGCAGTGCATATGGATCGGGACTTTGCCGAGGCGATCGGCCGTCTCCTTGGTGCGGGCCAGGAAGGACTCCGTCACGGCTTGCGCCCAGCTCGGGCTCAGCAGGATCCGCGTGTCCTCGGAGTTGAACTTTCGATAGAGGTGATCGAACAGGTCGAAGTAGTCGCGCTCCATGCCGGTGCTGTCCTGGTTCACCAGCGGTTCGGCGAAGGCGCGCAGGTCGGGCGGCAAAGTAGCCAGGAATGCCTGCGAGTCGAGCACGAGCTTGTCGACGTTCCGCACCCCCGGCGAAAAGGCCAGGCGAATACCGCCGTCCAGGTAGGTGCGGATGGCGCGCTCGCAGAGGTCCAGCGCCCGCGGTCCCTCGGTGTCGAAGCCCATGTGGTGGATGGTCGTGCAGCCGCTTCGCACGTGACGCACGACCCCGAGGGCGGCCGTCAGCTCGGGGTCGAAGGACGGCATGATCGCCCAGTCCAGCAGGTTGTTCTCCAGGTAGTCGTTGAGCACGCCCTTTTGAATCGGCGAGATCGCGCGACCGTGGCTATGGGCGTCCACGAGCCCGGGCAGGAGCAATTGCTTGCCGTCGCCGACCACGCGGGCTTCGCGATGCGTCTGCCTCAGCGTGGGCCAGTCCCCGACCTCCGTCACGAGGCCACCCGATACGCACACCGCCGCATCGGTGAGCACTCGTGGCTCCGCTGCGCTCGTGAGCACGTACTTGCCGCGCAGCAACAATTCCATCAGCGAGACCTCCGGGTAAGCGCTTCCCTTGATGCGCGCAAGAATCTGCCGAAAGAGAGTCGGCGTCAAGCCGCCCCCGCGTTCTTCCAAAGGCTGGCGGCAGAGCGCCAGTCATGAAATCATGCGTGCGTGGTCCAAGGTATCGGACACTCGCGGGGGAAGTTCGCACATGGCAGAGCACCTTCACCCACACAGGAGGAGCGATGATCACGGATTCGTTCAGAAGAAGTGTTCTTGTTGCCGCGCTTGCGGTCCTGGTGGCCAGCCCGGCGTTTGCCCAGACACCCGCCCCGCCCAGCTTTCCCGCCACGAGCTTCCTGACGGCGACCAAGGCCACGTGGGACAGCACGCGCACCCTGGTGCTCGGCCTCATCGAGGCCATGCCCGAGGACAAGTGGGATTTCAAGCCGACCCCCGCCCAGCGATCGTTCCGGGAGGTCGCCATCCATCTGACCGGGGAAAACTACTTTTTCTTCAGCCGGGTGTCCGGCGAGAACCTCGGCAGCAACGATCGCTTCAACACCCTCAAGAGCCGCGACGAGATCCTGAAGGCGCTCCGGGAAAGCTACGACTACGGCGCCAAGGTGTGGGCCGGCCTCACGGAGGAAAAGGCCCTGGAAATGATAGAGGGCAGAGGCGGCCAGAAAGTCCAGCGCTGGTCGGCGATTCTCGGCGCGATCCAGGACAACATGAACCACTACGGCAACCTGGTCGTGTACGCCCGCCTCAATGGCGTGGTGCCGCCGCGGAGCGCTGGCCGCTGACTCCGCGGTGTCGCCATCCCCGCAGGTTATCGCGCTGTCGAGCGCCCTGTGCTCGGCCGTCTCGGCGTGGTGCTCCTCTCCGCGTGAGCGCCATTCCGCGGTGTTGACACGAAGCCGTTTTGGTCTGATTCTCCCCCATGCATGAATCCACCGCGGCTCGAGTGCCTTCGCTGTCGCGCCATCATCGACGATCCGCGCCCCTTCACCGGGTGCCCGCGGTGTCGGGCGGAAGGCATCGCGGTCAATCTCACCGTGGCGCTCGACCTCGATGCGCGGGCGGGCCTGACCGCGAAGAGCTTTCCCACCACGCCGCGGAGCCTCTGGCGGTTCCGCGATCTCCTGCCCGTCGCCGGAGACCGGGCGATCTCCCTCGACGAGGGAGGGACGCCGCTCGTTCCGCTCGAGCGGATCGGACGCCGTCTCGGGCTGTCGCGCCTCTACGCGAAAGACGAGAGCCGGAACCCGACGTGGTCCTACAAGGACCGGCTCTGCTCGGTGGCCATCACGCACGCGGTCGAGTCGGGCGCGCGGGTGATCGCGATCTCGTCCACGGGGAACCACGGCGCTTCGACGGCAGCCTACGCCGCCCGCGCCGGACTGCCGTGCGTGATCTTCACGCTCGCGTCGGTGCCGGACACGATGAAGACGCTGATGCAGGCCTACGGGGCCGCGGTGATTGCCTGCGCCACCTCCGAGCAGCGTTGGCGGCTGCTGCGCGAGGGCGTCGAACGACTGGGCTGGTATCCCACGGGCGGGTACGTGACACCGCCCATCGGCTCGAATCCGTTCGGGATCGAGGGCTACAAGACGCTCGCGTTCGAGGTGGCCGAGGCTCTCGACTGGACGGCGCCCGATCTCATCGCCGTTCCCAGCTCGTACGGCGACGGGCTCTACGGCATCTGGAAGGGCATGCAGGAGCTTCACACCCTCAAAATCGTCGGCAGCCTCCCGCGGATGGTCGCCGCCGAGCCGTTCGGGTCGCTTGCCCATGCGCTCGAGAAGAAGCTCGAGACGCCCGAGCGCGTGGAGGGCGGCGCCTCGGTCGCCTTCTCGATCGCCTCGCCGCAGGGAACCTTTCAGGGGCTCAAGGCCCTGCGGGACTCCCGCGGCGCCGGCGTGCGGATCACGGACGAGGGGGTCTTCGAAGCCCAACGCGCGCTGGCGCGCGAAGAGGGCCTCTTCGTCGAGCCCTCGTCGGCGGCGGCCCTCACGGCCGTGATGCAGCTCCGGAAGACCGGCGCGATCGAGCCGGACGAGGTGGTGGTCGTTGTCCTGACCTCGGGCGGACTCAAGGATCACGCGGCCAGCCGCGCCTGGCTCCCCGCCGTGCCGAGCGCCGGCGACAGCTTCGACGATGTCCTCGCCGTGCTCCGGAAGAGCTATGGTCTGGAGCTGGACCGATAGCCTCGGGGTCGCGCTCATGGGCGGCACGGCGCCCGCGCACGTCACCCGCTGGGC
>JBKPBU010000365.1:0-3264 GCA_046727015.1 Candidatus Methylomirabilota bacterium
TCGCGGGCAAGAACGTGGCCGAGAGCTGATAGCGCGTGGCCACGCCCGCGATGTCGAGGCTGCCGTCAGGGTTCGCCGGCCACGGTGGCACGGCTCGATCCGGCGCCGCGTCCTTGACGCCCCAGAGAGCGAGAAGACGCGTCATGAGCTGCCGCTGCGCGTCGGCTGTCGGCGTGAGGACGGGGCGATCCCCGTGTCGATCCCCAGGCCGATCCCCAGGCCGATCCAAGGTCGGCGGCGTGGCGGGCGAGGCGACCGCCGGCGGCGTCGTGGGGACGGACGGTGGCGCCGTCGACGGCGCAGGAACGGGGGTCGGGACCGCGGGGGACAGCGCTGAAGAGGAGACCGCGGCGACCTGCGGGGGCTTGGCGTGAACGCCGGCGCGGAGGCCGCCCAGGTTCAAAGCGGCTCCCCAGTACGCGGCGGCGGCAGCCGCGAGCACGAGCGCGCCGACCGCGCCGACGAGCAGCGCGGTGCGCCGCGTTCCACCGGCCGGTGACCACATCCGGACATAGCGATTGCGTCCCCGGCGGCCGCCCTCGAGGTTCCGCACGGCGCTGGTCACCAGGGTCGGGGTGATCTCGCGCACGCGGTTGCTGAAACCCGCCATGAGCGCCCGATCGCAGACGAGGTTGATCACCCGCGGGATGCCCCGGCTGTACTTGTAGATCTTCGCGAGAGCGCCGCGCGTGAACGGCACCGCGCCCGACAGGCCCGCCACGCGGAGGCGGTGCTCGACGTACCGGTACGTCTCCTTGCGCGGCAGGGGCTGGAGGTAGGAGCGGATGCCGATCCGCTGGTCGAGCTGGCGCAGCTCGTTGAGCTTGAGCTTCTCCTCCAGCTCGGGCTGGCCGACGAGGAGGATCTGGAGGAGCTTCCGCGTGGCCGTCTCGAGGTTGGACAGGATGCGAATCTGCTCGAGGGACTCGACGCTCATCTGCTGAGCCTCGTCCACGATGACGAGCACGGTCTTGCCCTCGCTGCCGGCGGCGAGCAGGTACTGGGAGAGTGTCGCCATCAGCTCGCCCTTCGTCGTGCCTCGCCGTTCGACGCCGAGATCGTCGAGTATCGTCCCGATGAGATCCGCGTCGGACAGATGCGGGTTGAGCACGAGCGCGCTCTGCACGTTGTCGGGCAGCTCGCGCAGGAGGGTCCGGCAGAGCGTCGTCTTGCCCGTGCCGACGTCGCCCACCAGCGCCATCAGCCCCTTCTGGCTCGTGATGCCGTAGAGGAGCGTGGCGAGGATCTCGTGGTGGCCCTTGGACCGCAGCAGGAAGCGCGGGTCCGGCGTCAGGACGAACGGCGGGTCCTCGAGGCTGTAATACGCCTCGTACATCGGGGGCTACCTCCGGCGGTTTCCGGGCGGCCGCATGAGCAGCAAGATCAGTTGGCCTTGGCCGCGGCCGGAAGCGGGCAGCGCGGCGCCGGTTGAGGCGCCTCACGGTAAACCACGGTCGGGGTCAGGAAGATCACCAGCTCGCGCTTCTCGTCTTGCACGCCCTTCTGCTTGAACAGCCAGCCGAGGACCGGGATGTCACCGAGGAGCGGCACCTTGCGGATCTGATCGCGCGTGCTGAGCTGCGTGATGCCGCCGATGACGAGGCGCTGTCCCTCGGACATCGCCACCTCGGTCCGGGCCTTCTGGGTGTTGATGGCCGGCGGGCTACCCAGCGTGGTGCCGAGGTCGACGACGGCCCCGCGCGTCGCGTTCTCCACGAGGACTTGCATTCGGATCTTGTGGGTGCCGCCGGATCGCGTCCCCGCGAGGGCTTCGTCCCTGCAGATGACCATCGGGGTGACTGCGAGCTGCAGGAGCGCGTTCTTGAACTGGATGTTCGTGCCCGCGGAGCTGATGGTGGCGTAGGGAATTTCCTCGCCGATGGAGACGCCCGCGGCCTGGTTCTCGGCCACGACCACTTCCGGACGGGCCAGAGACTGGGCCCGGTTCTGGACTCGCAGCGCTTCGAGGGCCAGGTTGAGATCCATCCGGCTGCCGATGATGCCGAAGGCGAAGCCGCCGCCGCCGGAGGCCGCCGCGCCCTCGAGCAGGCTGGAGATGGGCAGGTTGACGATATTGCCCGCCGAGGGAAGGGTAGAGACCCCCGTTATGCCGAGGCCCGTCCCGGGGTTCACCGGGATGACGTTGGTCAGGGGCAGGTTGGGGTTGGGCCCGGGCGAGCCGAAGCCGGCCGGGGCGATGCCCACTGTGTTGGCCTGGCTGGAGGTGAAGCCGCGCCCCACGATGGCCGTGCGATTGTTGATGCCGAGCAGCCCGCCACCGCCCCACTGGACCCCAAGCGCGAAGAGGTCGGTGCGGTCAAGCAGCTCGAGCCGCGACTCGATCTTCACCTGTGGCGGCAGCAGATCGAGCCGGTTCTCGATGGCCTCCTTGACACGCGTCATCTGCTCGTCATAGAGACGCAGGATGAGGCTGTTCGAGTTGCAGTCCGTCCGGACCGTGGGAGAATTCTCAGCAGCCGAGAAGCCCCCGACACCGCTCCCGACCTCGAGCGGAGCTGGGATGGGCGGCGGCGGCGGCGGCGGCGGACCGAACAAGCCAGAGAAAGGAGCGAGGGCCCCGAGGCCCCCGGGAGGGCCCGTGACCCCGGGAGTTACGGTGGGTGCGGGCTGCAACTGTATCGTCCCGCCGCTTGCGGCGCGGGAGAGGTTAACGGCGCTCCTCTCCGCCTCGGTCGCCGAGCTCGCTCCTCCGCCGCCCGCGGGATCGACCGACTCGATGTTGATCTTGTCGTCCGGCTTCTTGAACCGGCACGCCGGAATGACGACGTTTGGCCCGATTCCCACGATGGCAGCGACGGACTTGGCGACAACACCCGGGTCCTGATACCTGAGCCGGATGATCTCCTGCTTGATGTCACCCCGCTTCGCCTGGAGCTCCGCGTTCTTCTGGACGACCTGCGACTCCGCGAGCTTGATGGCGCTATCCGCCGCCTGCTTCTGCGCCTCGTCTATGCGCCGGGAAACGTCGGCCTCTCGCGTCGCGCGACTGACCAGGGCGTCCGCCCGGCCCTTCTCGTCCTTGACCACGCGGTCGCTCGTGCTGACGCGCAGGAGCTCGCCCTGCCTCACGCACACGAGCCCGTTGGCATCGAGGATGCCCTGAAAGACGTCGCGAACGGGCGCCCGGTAAAAGTCCAGCGTGACGGTGCCCGTGACGTCGTCCGTGACGACCATGTTGATGCGGTAGTTCTGGGCAAGCAGCCGCAAGGTGCTCTGCGTGCTCGCGTCCCGCAGAGACAGGTT